>NZ_JAGGHR010000024.1:0-33931 GCF_024104075.1 Gilliamella sp.
CATTAAATAACATGACACCGATTGAGTATAAAACACTAAAACAAGCAGCATGATTTTCTACGTGAGTTGTGTACTAAATTTGGGGTATTTACAAAATATTTACACTATAAGTATAACAACACAGTTAAATAAAAAATAGTAAGTTGTTTGCGTATCTATTCTACCGTTACCGATTTTGCTAAATTACGAGGCTGATCGACATCGGTTCCTTTGATCAAAGCAACATGATACGCAAGTAGTTGTGTAGGTACTGTGTAATATATTGGTGCAGTAAGCTCTTCAATATGGGGTAGGTTTATAATGTGCATGGTGTCATCACTAACAAATTCCGAATCTTCTTGGGCAAAAACATACAATTGACCGCCACGCGCTCGAACTTCTTCTATATTAGATTTTAATTTTTCTAGCATTTCGTTGGTTGGTGCCATAACAATCACTGGCATATCAGCATCAATTAATGCAAGTGGACCATGTTTGAGTTCACCAGCAGCATAGGCTTCAGCGTGAATATAAGATATTTCTTTGAGCTTTAGCGAAGCTTCCATAGCGATTGGATACTCATCACCTCGACCTAAGAATAGCGCATGATGTTTATCCACAAAATGACTAGCTAGTTTTTTTATTTGAGGTTCTGCTGTTAGCACCTGTTCAATGCGGTTTGGTAGGACTTGTAGTGCATGCACAATAGCCTGCTCAGTACTTTCAGCCATATTATTTATGCGTCCTAATTTAGCAACTAGTAGCAATAAAACCGTTAATTGTGTGGTAAAGGCTTTAGTTGACGCAACACCTATTTCAACCCCCGCCTTGGTTAATAGAACTAAATCAGCTTCGCGCACGAGTGTTGAGGCTGCCACATTACAGATAGCAAGGGTGCTTAGGTAATTATTTTCTTTGGCTAATCGCAATGCAGCGAGTGTGTCAGCCGTTTCACCAGATTGTGAAAGGGTGATAAATAAGCTATTTTTGCGACGAGCTGGATTTCGATAACGGAATTCTGATGCAATCTCGACATCACAAGGAATTCCTGCTAAAGCTTCAAACCAATAACGTGCAACCATACCTGCATTATAAGCAGTACCACAGGCAACAATTTGAACATGCTCAACCTGTTTAAGGATGGCTTTGGCTTCATCACCAAGTTCGGACAAATCAACTTTACCATGTACCATGCGGCCTTCAAGCGTATTTTTTATTGCATTAGGTTGTTCGTAGATCTCTTTTTGCATGTAATGGCTGTAGCCTGCTTTACTACCCGCATCATACTTTGCATCAGATTCTAAACATGGTCTTGCTACTTCTTGATGATTTTTGTCTAAGATTGTTACTTTTCGATGAGTGATAAGTGCGATATCACCTTCTTCCAAATAGATAAATTGGCGAGTGACGGGTAATAGTGCTAATTGATCGGATGCGATAAAGTTCTCACCTACACCACAACCTATAACTAAAGGACTGCCTGAACGTGCCGCAACCAGTATATCTGGATTGCGAGTGTCCATAATGACTGTACCGTAAGCCCCTCGTAGTTGCGGAATAGCTTTTTGTACAGCGTCAAATAAGGAACAATCTTCTGTTGATATAATGTTATGAATTAAGTGGGCAATAACTTCCGTATCCGTTTCTGAACGAAATTGATAACCTTTGGCGATCAGCTTTTCACGCAGTGGTTCAAAATTTTCGATAATTCCATTATGCACAACGGCAATAAAACCAGATACATGTGGATGAGCATTGTGTTCAGCTGGTTCACCATGAGTTGCCCAGCGAGTATGAGCAATTCCTGTAGATCCTTCTAGTGGATGCTGTTCAATGGCATCTTTAAGTGCTTGTACTTTGCCAACACGACGAACGCGTTGTAATTCACCTTGTGGTGAAATAATTGCCAGTCCTGCCGAGTCATAACCACGATATTCTAATCGTTTTAAACCTTCTAATAATATTTCAGCAACATCACGTTTGGCGATAGCACCCACAATACCACACATATATTATTCCTCGTTAGTTAACTTTGTTGGTCGTTTCCAACCAGCAAGTTGTTTTTGTTTTACTCGGCTTACGACCAATTCGTTCTCATTCACGTTATTAGTAACCGTTGTTCCTGCTGCAATAGTTGCCCCTTTACCCACTTTTACAGGTGCAATTAATTGTGTATCAGAACCGACAAACACATCATCTTCAATAATAGTTTTAAATTTATTGGCGCCGTCATAATTACAGGTGATGGTGCCTGCACCTATGTTGACGTTACTACCAATTTCGCTATCGCCAAGATAGCTTAAGTGTCCCGCTTTGCTTGCTTGGCCTAGATGTGCTTTTTTTAATTCAACAAAGTTGCCAACATGGGCTTGTTCATCAAGCTGTGAACCAGGTCGTAGACGGGCGAAAGGTCCTATAGTGCACTGTTTAGCGATAGTTGAATCTTCAATAATGCTATACGGACTGATTGTTGAATTGTCATCAATTGAGCAATTTTTTAAGGCACAGCCTGCACCAATAAATACGTTATTGCCTAGTTTGACATTTCCTTCAATAATTACATTACAATCAATCGTAACATCTTTACCATGCGATAGTGTGCCTCGTAAGTCAAAGCGATTTGGATCAAGCAGTGTTACACCAGCTAGTAATAAATTTTGAGCTTGCAGGTGTTGATATTGTCTTTCTAACATTGCCAATTGTAGGCGATTATTAACACCTTCAACTTCAAATTGTTGAACTGGGTGCGAGGTTAAGATTTCATAACCATCTTGGTAAGCAAAAGCAATAATATCGGTTAAGTAGAACTCTTTTTGCGCATTATTATTGGTTAAACGTAATAACCAACTTTTCAATAATTTTCCGTTAACTAGCATTATGCCGGTGTTAATTTCGTTGATTTTTTGTTGTTCTGGTGTAGCATCTTTTTGTTCAATAATAGCAACAACTTTGCCATTTTTGCGTTCTATTCGACCATAACCTGTTGGCTCTTCAAGAATAACAGTTAATAAAGCGATACCTTGCTGGGGTTTACTGGCAATTAAAGTTTGTAGTGTTTGAGCCGATATAAGGGGAGTGTCGCCATATAAAATTAAGATATCTTCGTCATCTTGAATGTAAGGGATAGCTTGTTGCACAGCATGACCAGTACCTAGTTGTTTGGCTTGATATACCAGTTGCACAGGTTGATTTTTAAGCGCATCTTTAAGCTGTTGTTTGCCATGTCCATAAACAATATTGATGCGATTTGTATTAAGTTGTTGAACTGTATCAATCACATGTTGTAACATCGGCTTGGTGCCAATTTTATGTAAAACTTTAGGTAGGTTGGAATGCATCCGTGTGCCTTTTCCTGCCGCCAAAATAATTGCACTTAGCTTTGGTGGTGAAATTGCCATAATTGGTTCCGATCTGGTTGAATTAGCGTAACACTATAATCAAAATTTTTAATGAAATCATCCCCAATCTTTTAATTTTTATCATAAAAAAAGTAAAATTGATATTTACCCAAGAGTTTAACAAAAGAGGCAGCAAGTTATGAATTCCGCTATAAAAGTTTTATTACTCTATACCACACATGAAAAACAGACATTTAAGATTATGCAACGTATAAAAACACGACTTAATGGTCGATGTGATTGTGATGTTATTGAACTGTTACCTGATACTAAAATCGATTTGACGCAATACCAAGCAGCCTTATTGGGAAGTTCGATTCGTTATGGATTTTATAGCAAAGTGATGAAAGTATTTATCGATAAGAATTATCAGCAGTTAAATAGTATGAAGTCTGGATTTTTTGGGGTAAATATGGTTGCGAGGAAACCCAATAAAAATACACCAGAAACAAATTTATATACCAAAAAGTTTTTAGCTAAAATAGCATGGAAACCAGCTTTTACTGCTGTTTTTGCTGGCGCGCTTTATTATCCTCAATATAATTGGTTTGATCGCAATATGATCCGCTTTATTATGTGGTTAGGGAAAGGTGATACTGATGTAACAAAACCAGTTATTGAATATACAGATTGGGCAAAGGTAGATGAATTTGCCAAACAGTTTTATACTTAAACGTATAGTTACCGGAAACTTTTTTACAAATAAATTGATATTTTTCTAAAGATATCAAGTGTTCAACTTCTTTTAAAGAAACTTTGTGATATAGATCAACATTTCGGCTAAAAAGGTGTACAATACTGCGCCTATAGAATCTGTCTCCTAATTGGAATTTTAATTGTGATTGAAAATTTAAGAAATATTGCCATTATTGCTCACGTTGACCATGGTAAAACAACATTGGTTGATAAGTTATTAAAACAGTCAGGTACGCTAGATAATCTACGTGGTGACGATAACGAACGCATCATGGACTCTAATGCGCTCGAAAAAGAGCGTGGTATTACCATTTTAGCTAAAAATACCGCTATTGATTGGAATGGTTACCGAATTAATATCGTTGATACCCCAGGACATGCTGATTTTGGCGGTGAAGTTGAACGTGTTATGTCTATGGTTGATTCTGTATTATTGCTCGTTGATGCAATGGATGGACCAATGCCTCAAACACGTTTTGTAACGCAAAAAGCATTTGCTTATGGTTTAAAACCGATTGTGGTTATCAATAAAGTAGACCGACCAGGAGCTCGCCCTGATTGGGTGGTTGACCAAGTGTTTGATCTGTTTGTTAATTTAGGAGCTACTGATGAACAGCTAGATTTCCCTATTGTTTATGCTTCTGCATTAATGGGTATTGCGGGCTTAGATCATGAAAATATGGCTGAAGATATGACGCCACTATTTGAAGCGATTGTTAAACATGTTGAACCACCAAAAGTGGATTTAGATGGTCCATTCCAAATGCAAATTTCTCAACTTGATTATAATAATTATGTTGGCGTTATTGGTATTGGTCGTATTAAACGTGGTCGTGTTAAACCAAATCAACAAGTGACTATAGTTGATAGTGAAGGTAACAAACGTACAGGTAAAGTAGGGCAAGTGCTAGGTCATTTAGGGCTGCAACGTTATGAAGCTGAAGTTGCCGAAGCTGGTGATATTATTGCATTAACTGGTCTTGGTGAACTCGGTATCTCTGACACGATTTGTGATAACAGTTGCGTTGAAGCTCTGCCGGCATTAACTGTTGATGAACCAACAGTAACGATGTTCTTTAATGTTAATAGCTCACCATTTGCTGGTAAAGAAGGTAAATATGTAACATCTCGACAAATTCTTGAGCGTTTAAATAAAGAGCTTGTACATAATGTTGCGTTGCGCGTTGAAGAAACTCCAGATCCAGATGCTTTTAGAGTATCGGGTCGTGGTGAATTGCATTTATCAGTACTAATTGAAAATATGCGCCGTGAAGGTTATGAGTTAGGTGTTTCTCGCCCTAAGGTTATTTTTAGAGAAATTGACGGTAAAAAACAAGAGCCATTCGAGCAAGTTACCCTTGATATTGAAGAACAACATCAAGGTTCAGTAATGGAAGCTCTTGGTTTACGCAAAGGTGATCTAACCAACATGTTACCAGATGGTAAAGGTCGTGTGCGTTTAGATTATGTCATTCCAAGTCGTGGACTTATCGGTTTCAGAACTGAATTTATGACTATGACTTCAGGTACAGGTTTACTTTATTCTACATTTAGTCATTATGATGATATTCGCCCAGGCGAAATTGGTCAGCGTAATAATGGAGTAATGATTTCTAACGGTACAGGTAAAGCATTGGCATATGCGTTATATGGTTTACAAGATCGTGGTAAGTTATTCCTAGGCCATGGTGCTGAAGTATATGAAGGGCAAATCATTGGTATACATACTCGTTCAAACGATTTAACTGTTAACTGTTTAACGGGTAAAAAATTGACTAATATGCGAGCATCAGGTACCGACGAAGCAACAACACTTTCACCACCAATTAAAATGTCATTGGAACAAGCGTTAGAGTTTATTGACGATGATGAATTAGTTGAAGTAACACCGTTATCAATCCGTCTTCGTAAACGTCATTTGACGGAAAATGACCGAAAACGTGCATTTAGAAGTGGTAACAAAGACTAATTAATATTAGTTCTATCGTAATATGAAAACCTCGCTATTTAGCGAGGTTTTTTTTAGCTTTTACTCTAGCAATGGCATCGGCGATAGACTGTTTTCGGTCGTTCGATGTGCTAGTTTTGTTTGCCATCGGTGTGACACGAGGAAACAAAATTGTTGGTGGCACCAATTGGTTGTGATTTAATCGCTGTTGCTTTTTCTCAGTTAGCGCTAACTCTTCTGATTCACTTAATACAGTGCCTAAAGTGCTTAATGTAATACAGTCTGTTGGACAGGTATTAATACAATTACTACACGAAGTACATAACTGTGGCAAAATAGTGTGCAGCACTTGCTTACTGCCCACTATAGCATCGGTTGGGCAAACACGAATGCATTTGCCACAACCAATACAGTTTTCTTCGTCAATAAATGCTTTATATTGTTCTTGGGTTTGCATAATTACTTCTTGCATTAACTTAAACCTACAATATTACCATCCTTGTCAATATCAATATGCCTATAAGCAGGATTAGTACCAAGCCCTGGCATGGTCATCACATTTCCAGCGTAAACACGAATAAAGCCAGCCCCTGCTGAAATAGCCAAATGGCTGATATCAACGTCAAAATTAGTTGGTACATTTTTTAAGTTAGCATCGGCACTAATTGACATTGGTGTTTTAGCAATACAAAGTGGCAAATGATCCAGTTTTAATTCTTCGATCTCTTTGATGTTTTCCAGTGCAGTGGCTGATAAATTAGCTTTGTTAGCACCATATTTTTTTACCATGGTTTGAATCTTATCTGCGAGTGGCATATTATCAGGATAAGGCAATTTAATTTCACTTGGCATTTCACACGCTTTAATAACATGCTTTGCTAATTTTTCAGCGCCTTTACCGCCTTGAGTGAAGACTTCACTCACTTCACAGGCAAATGCACCATGTTCAATCGCATATTTTTGTAAAAACGCTAATTCTTCTTCACTATCGTGTGGAAAGCGATTAATAGCGACAATTACTTGTAATCCATAGCTTTTGGCATTGTTGATATGCCATGCTAAATTGGCAGCACCAATTTCAAGTAATGCAACGTTAGATTCTGAAATTTCTTTCGGAATAGCTTGCCCCGGTTTGATATTATACTTACCGCTATTAGATTTTAGACTTCGCACCGTTGCAACTAATACTACACATGAAGCTTTAATGCCAGCTTGGCGATATTTGATATTAAAGAATTTTTCCATACCCATATCCGAACCAAAGCCCGCTTCAGTCACGACATAATCAGCAAGTTGTAAAGCAATGCGATCGGCAATGACAGATGAGTTACCATGAGCGATATTAGCAAAAGGCCCAGCATGAATAAGTACTGGTGTATTTTCAACGGTTTGCATCAGGTTTGGATTAATCGCATTTTTAAGTAACACAGTCATGGCGCCAGCAACTTCAAGTTGTTCTGCGGTAATGGCTTCGCCTTGCGTATTATAAGCAAGAATAATACGACCAATACGAGCACGCATATCATGTAAATCTGAAGCTAAGGCTAAAATTGCCATGAGTTCTGACGCTGCGGTAATTTCAAATCCATCTTGGCGTGTAACACCATTAACGCCACCACCAACACCGACAGTTATTTTACGAAGCGCACGATCGTTATGATCTATCACTCGCTTCCACACAATGCGATTTACATCAATGTTTAAACGCGGTAAACCTGTTTGTGCAGTAAATTCATCACCTAAACGTTCTTCATGATAAAGCCTTGAATCTAAAGCAGCAGAAGCTAAATCATGTGCGGCAGTAATGGCGTGAATGTCACCTGTTAAGTGTAGATTTAATGTTTCCATTGGCAAAACCTCGGCTTTACCACCGCCAGCAGCACCACCTTTAACACCAAATACAGGACCTAAACTTGGTTGACGGATACAAGCGATTGCGGACTTACCAATATAATTTAAGCCCTCACTTAGCCCGATAGTATTAACTGTTTTACCCTCACCAAGTGGCGTCGGCGTGATAGCAGTAACTAATACCAATTTACCGTTAGGTTTGTTGGGTTTGGTTTTAAGAATGGATAGATCAACTTTTGCCACATGCTTGCCGTAAGGCAGGACAAATTCTTCTGGAATGTTGCATTGTTTAGCTATTTCGGTAATTGGATGTAATGGCATATTAATTCTCATCTAACAGTAATTTGGGTTATCAGTATAAATAATTTGATTTGCCGAATAAAGCGACAATTTTATCTTTATCGTTTTTCGGCACAATTCGCAATTATCTTGTTATAATTACTAAATCTATTCAATCAACATATATTTCATTAAAGGATAATAATTAAATGAATTGGTTTTCTGAGTATTCACTTTTTTTAGCTGAAACAGCAACAGTTGTTATAGCAATTTTAGCTGTACTTGTTTTTATATTAAGCCAACGCCGTAAATCAGCAACGGTGGCAGGGCGGTTATCGGTTAAAGATATTAGCCAAGAATATGAACAAGTTAAAGACGACATGTTAATGTCAAGCATGGATGAGTTAGAAGCTAAGCTGTTTATGAAAGATCTTAAAAAACAGAAAAAAAATGAGAGAAAGCAAGCGAAATTAGCAGCTAAACAAAAAAAGAAACAAGCTAAAAATCAAGAAAAATCTGCCGAACAAACTTCGTCAGATTCAGATAATGTAGCGAAACCAGTAGAAAGTAATACAAACCAACAAGTTAAACCTAAATTATTTGTATTATCTTTCAATGGCAGCATGGATGCACACGAAGTTGAAGAATTACGCCAAGAAATCACTGCTGTGTTAGCTGTTATTAAGCCTGAAGATAAAGTTGTCATTAAGCTTGAAAGTCCAGGTGGCGTGGTTCACGGTTATGGTCTTGCTGCATCGCAATTATTACGGTTTAGACAGCGTGATATACCTTTCACTGTAGTGGTTGATAAAGTTGCGGCAAGTGGGGGATATATGATGGCTTGTACCGCTAACAAAATTGTGGCTGCACCATTTGCAATTGTGGGTTCAATTGGTGTGGTTGCGCAGATCCCTAATTTTAACCGCTTACTCAAAAAACATGATGTAGATATTGAATTACAAACGGCAGGTGCGTATAAGCGTACATTGACGATGTTTGGTGAAAATACCGAAGAAGGACGTCAAAAATTCAAACAAGAATTAGAAGAAACTCATCTTTTATTTAAAGACTTTGTTAAAGAGTATCGCCCAAATGTTGATATCGAACAAGTTGCAACAGGCGAACACTGGTTTGCAACACAAGCTAAAAATAAAGGCTTAGTTGACGAAATCAGTACGAGTGATGACTTTATTTTATCTCACTTACAAACACATAAAATTATCTCAGTCTGTTATCAACGTAGGCAAAAGCTATCGGAAAGAATTTCGAAGAACGTGATGAAAAGTGTAGAAAGATTGTTTTTCAGACAAGAAAACGGGCTGTAATAGCCCTTTTTGTGATTAACGTCAATTTTTTAATTGATTTGTTGGAGCTAATTATACTGATAATTATAATTAGCTCCCGTTTATCGTTGTGGTGTTGGTTAGATTAAAATCGTTTGATGATAATTGAAGTATTTATCCCACCAAATGCAAAATTGTTGGTTTGAAAATACTCAATATCTAAATTTCGACCAGTTCCCATTATATAGTCAAGGTCACCACATGCTGGATCAATATTATTTAGGTTAATTGTTGGATTGAACCAACCTGAGTGCATCATTTCTAGTGTTAACCAAGCTTCTAATGCCCCACATGCTCCAAGAGTATGGCCGAAATAACTTTTTAACGATGAGATAGGTGTTTGATTACCAAATATTTCAGAAGTTGCATTACTTTCAGCAATATCACCACGATCGGTAGCTGTACCATGAGCACTGATGTAACCAATATCAGCTGGTGATAAATTAGCTTTTTTTAATGCTTGCTCGATACATAGTTTCATCGTTTCTTTACGTGGTTGAGTAATATGGCTTGCATCACAATTTGTCATAAAACCGACTATTTCACCATATATTTTTGCTCCTCGCGCTTTTGCATGCTCGTATTCTTCAAGAATTAAAGCACCAGCTCCTTCACCAATCACTAAACCGTCACGATCTTTGTCAAATGGGCGAGGAGAACTTTTGGGATTATCATTCTTTTGACTGGTAGCAAATAAGGTGTCAAAAACTGCTGCTTCTGAAGGACATAACTCTTCTGCACCACCAGCTACCATTGCTGTTTGCATACCATATTTAATCGCTTCATAAGCATAACCAATAGCTTGGCTACCTGATGTACAAGCGCTAGAAGTTGTAATAACTCTTCCTTTTAATCCAAAGAATAAACCAGTATTGACAACAGTAGTATGCGGCATCATTTGTACATAAGTTGTAGCCGTAATATTATTAGTATGTTTTTCATTTAGCATTGTTGCAAATGAAGCAACGGGTTGTGTACTACCAGTTGAAGAACCAAATGCAATTCCTGTTTTACCATTTGTAATGATTGGGTCATCAAGTAAACCTGATTTTTCGAGTGCTATTTCTGTTGCTTTTGTAGATAATAAAGATACTCTTCCCATGGAGCGTATTTTTTTTCGGGTATAATGCTCTGGGATAGTAAAATTATCAATAGGTGCGCCTAATTTTGTATGCAATCCATCGTAGATTTCCCACTCGGGCATATATCTCACTGCGTTTTCTAGTTTTTTTAACTTTTCTTGTATACTTATCCAGTCATTACCAAATGCAGTAACGCCACCCATTCCCGTTATGACAACCCTTTTAGTCATACCATCCCTCCGTTGATTGAAATTACTTGGCGTGTTATATATCCTGCTATATCAGACATCAAATAACTTGCTAACCCTGCTACTTCGTCCACTTGTCCCATGCGTTTTAATGGTATTATTCTCATTGCCTCTTGTAATGCAATAGGTTCCATATCTAAAATACCGGTATCAATTAAGCCTGGCGCAATACAATTTACTGTGATCTTGCGTTTAGCAAGCTCAAGTGCTAGAGCTTTACTTGCTCCAATTATCCCTGCTTTTGCAGCACTATAATTAACTTGTCCACGATTACCAACCAAACCAGAAACTGACGTTATACTAATAATTCGCCCACCGCTACGAAGTCCTATCATTGGCATAATACAAGGGTGCAGAACATTATAAAAACTGTCAAGATCAGTATGAATGACATTGTTCCAATCATCTTCAGTTAAAGCAGGAAAAGCTCCATCACGAATGATACCAGCATTATTTACAACACCATAATATGCGCCATAAAGTTCGATATCAGCTTCAATATTTTGTTGACACTGTATGCGATTACTTACATCGAATTGTATTAATCGAGCAGTGCCTCCAAATTGTTCAATATAATTTTTTGTTTCAATTGCTCCTTGCTTATCATTATTGTAGTGAACAGCAATGGCAAAACCATCTTGCGAAAGTTTACAGGCAATAGCTTTACCAATTCCTTTGCTTGCACCTGTTACCAGAATTGTTCGTTTCATTTCTTTTATTCTCCTAATCGATTTTGACCGAATAAATGAGCTAATTCAGTTTGATCAGGCTCATAGACATTGAGCTTTCCTGAAACGACACATTGTTCGTCGATCTTTATTTGACAATCAAAATTAGCTAGTTTGCTATCAAAAAGAACTAAGTTTGTATGGATAACTAAATGGCTGTAGTGAGGAAAGCTCGGTAATAATGTTTTTATTGATCTTCCACCTAGTAACATACCTAATTGTGGTTTTTTATTATTAATAATACCATGGTAACCATTCCATACGCCGATGGTTTGAGCCATTAATTCAATGGCATATAAATTGGGTAATTCATTATTATTATTTAAAAAAGGTGCCAAAATACCATTTTTATTAACTTGAACACTACAAATGCATTGTTCATCATTAATTAAATGAACTTTTTCTACCATTACCATTGGTTCTTCATGAGGTAAATAATAATTCGCTGGGTAATATTGCATTATATTTTTCCAATAATAAGAGATGCATTGTTACCACCAAATGCAAAAGAATTTGACATTATAATTGGAGTATTTAATGTCATACGCTTTGTAACAATATTGATTTTATCAAGATTTTCATCAAATGGTGAGACCGAAAAATCCTGTTGTGGTAAATAAATATTTTGATCAAGCAATAATGTGCTAATGGCTAATTCTGTTGCTGCAGCACTACCTAAAGTATGGCCAGTTAAATGTTTAGTTGAGCTACATGGCGGTAAATTTTGATTGAATAAGCGATAAACAGCTTTACTTTCGGCAAGATCATTCAATATAGTTGCTGTTCCATGAAGGTTGATATAACCAATGTCATTGGTCGTTAATCTTGCATTATCTAAAGCCGCTTGCATTGCTTTTTGAGCGCCTAATCCTTCTGGATGGGGTGATGAAATATGATGAGCATCAGATGATTCCCCAGTGCCCAAAATAACCATATTACTTGTTTCTTTTTTGGTAAGTAAAAATACAGCGCTTGCTTCGCCGATGTTTATTCCATTTCGGTTTTGTGCAAAGGGCATACATGGATTTGCAGAAAGTGATTCAAGTGCATTAAATCCATTAATTGGCATTCGGCTCAGGCTATCAGCTCCACCAACAATTGCTGCATCAACGATTCCTGATTCAATTAATCTTTTACCACTAATAATAGCTTTAGCACTAGATGTGCAGGCAGTTGATATTGTGTAACTAGGGCCTTTTAAACCAAGCAACGCCGTTAAAAAACACGATGGATCGCCTAATTCTTGCTGATTATAAGAAAAAGTAGGTAAATGGATATTCGTTTGTAAGTAATGTTTTAAATTGACATCTCCTTCATGAATGCCTGAGGTGCTAGTCCCCATAATAATTGCTATTCGTTTATTCCCATAACGTAAAATAGCATTATCAATATCGGATTGAATTTGTAAGTAAGCTCCATATAATAATTGGTTATTTCGTGTTGAATATTGTGATAAACGTGTAGGAATTTTGGGTAAATCAGCTTTCACTTTACCTACCCAAGTTTTTTTATTGTTTAGCAACCAATTATTTTCTTCAATTAAACAGTGTGGTGCACAATACTGCTTAGTTAAATTCTGTCTAATTTCATTTAGAGAATTACCTAAACTATTGATTGCTCCTATAGCTGTAATATAAACCATTTATTTTGTATCCATACTTTGAATTGCAATTTTATAACCAAATATATGATGTTCAATTTGAATTGGTTTTCTTATCTTAGTTGATGGTTGTTCTGCATAGGTTATATCTATTATGGTTTCTTGTTTGTTATTGAGCAATGTTCTATGTAGCTCGTTATCAACGATTTGCCAGCCAGCAGGTAGTACGGTCAGCCAATCTTGAGTGGGTAAAATACTCAACATAATATCAGATAGAACTTGTTCGGGAGCAGGTAGTTCTTTAACAAATATATTGTGTTTTGTTTTTACTAGCTTGCCATCATAATCAATTTCAAAGAGCCTGATACCTAGAGCAGAAAGACCAATCACCTTTAATTGGTTGTTGCTAATATCAACTATGGCAATAATTGAGTTTTCCAGATTTTTATATTTAAATTTTAACAGCTGCTGATCATGATAATTTTGTTTTGTATTTATTACTGGAAGATTAATTTTAACTTCTTTAGTTAACCATGCTTGAGATTGTGTTTTACTAGCGCAACTAGTAACAAAAATGACTAACATCATCATGGTTAAAACTAAATATTTTTTCATCTTATATTCCTATTTTTAATTTTTATAAATTTTTTAAGTAATATTTGTCTGTTTTATAGCTAATGGAGCAAATATAAAAGCGGTGAAAATTCCACTCGTCAACACAATTCCAAAACCCATTATGGCATTCGTATTGCTAATTATCATTAGTCCAAAGGATAGTAATGTTGTTAGCGCAGCCATTGTAACTGCCAATAATGCACTATTAGTTTGGCTTTTATGATTACCTAAAAAGAGACTATAATCGATACCAATACCAATGACAAGAATGAGGGCTAGCATAGAAAATAGATTCAATGGTTGGCGAATAATGCCATGCACAGATAGTGCAACTCCTATTGATAGTAAAGTCGGTAGCGTGCTTTTTAGCGCTATAATTACTCCATATTTGCGATTGTAAAAGATAAAGCAGATACATATGATAATTACTGCACTAGCAATTAACTGAGACAAGTGGATTCTATAGTTGGTAAACATGGTATTAAATTCAGTATGGCGATCGAGCCAATGGATGCCATTATCTACTTGCGATAATGCACTGATGTCGCTTAATTGATTAACATTTCCAATAGGAATTAATGTTGCACTTTTACCATTTGGTAGTGATAACCATAGCAAATTTTGTCCTTGACTAATTTCGCTTTTCAGCCACATTTCAGGTGTAATAAAATCGTTTGAATCTTCAATGTTCGGTATTTTAACATTAACACCAATTTGTTGAAGTGAAGACACAACTTCGGGAGCTAATTTGTTTATTAAAGCAATATTATATTGCTGTTTTTTTATTGAAGGTAAATTAATAGTCTGATATTGTTGAAAAATACCATGCTGTTTTGCTTGTTCTAATTTTGGTAAAAAAGACTCTAGTCGCTGTAATGTTTGTTCTGCTGTATCACCAAATACGATAAACCATTTTTGATCTGAGGATTGGTGAGTTATGTTTATTATATCTTGCTCCTCTTTTTGGAGATCGGCAGGTAAAACTTGTAACTTACTGATATCATCATCAACCTTTAAATTATTAAAACCATAACCAATAAATACTATAGCAATAGATAAAGTTATCCATTGCATTTTTTTATTTTCCCATAGTTTAAGCCAAAAAGTGGAGAAGCGATGGCCGATATTTTGTCGAACAGGTAAATTTTTTACTAAAAAAGGATACCAACATGTGACAGTTAAAAAGGCTCCAATTAAGCCAAAAACAGCAAAAATAGATAACTGTTTTAATCCTGGAAATGGTGCAATTAGTAAAACTAGGTAAGCAATAAAACTGGTGCACAATGCAATAGTTAAGGTTGATATTAATTTTTTTAAACTGGCATACGGCGATTCATTATTACCATTAAGTAATCGTTCAGTTAAATAATGTAATGAATAATCAATGGTTATTCCAATAACGCTTGTACTCATTACTAATGTCATTACATGAATCTCGCCAAATACCATTAATACTGCGACTAATCCACAAATAATTCCAATTAAAATCGATAATAATGAAAGAAGAATAGGAGTGATAGAACGAAATACAGCAATTATTAGTACAATAATACCAATAATGGAAAGGCTTCCTATTCTCGAAATATCTTTTTTAGCTTCAATACTTGCATTATCACTATAGAAGAGTACACCTCGTTTTAATATTTCTGTTCCGGGGTAATTTGTTTTTAACTGTTCAGTCAATGTTTCCAACTCGGTAACGATTTTGTGTGATTGGTTTAGATCAAATGAAGAATCATTCAGTTGGGCATAAATCATGTACCATACATTACCTTGCTTATCTTTACCTGTTAACCAATTATTTTGAATGGTTAGATTACCCGTATTACTCAGTCGGCTCAATTGTGAGGCACGGGTGAGGAGTAATGGATCTTTATTTAGCTCTGTTGCACTAACTCCACTAAATGGTGAGTATATTTGGCTTTGAACCCAAGCAAATTGTTTATGTGTTTCTAGCCTTTCAATTGTATTTACATCTATTAGCTGATAACGATATTTGTAAGCAAATTGTCCCCAATTTTGTTGAAATTGTTCATCAAAATGCCCATTAACTTGATTAAAATTGGGATCTTTTTGTAACTGTTGATACCACCAGTTTACCGGTTCTAAATTATTGGAGTTAGCTGGTTTAATTAACCAGACAAGTTGCTTATCGAGTCTATCTTGGAAACCATTAATAATTTCAATTGGAACATGGTTAGTTTGTTCCTTAGGTAGTAAGGATAAAACACTACTGTTGAATTTACTGTTAGAAATAAGATGACATGCAACAACCAGTAAGCAAATGACAGTAATGCCCCATAAAATTGCTTTATGTTTAAGTTTTATTATTTTATTTGAATAGCAATTGTTCATGTTGTGTTAATTTTGTTGTTTTGTGATTTTTAAATGTAATTATAGTTTTATCATCTTGTTTATCATCTATGGCGATAGTTTGTAGATATGTGTTGCCGTGTAGTGTTATTTGTTTGAAAATTTTGTTTAATGGAGCAATTTTAGGCGTAAGTATAAGTGTCCATTGGTGATTTTGTTCTGACAGAATTATCTCAAAATTATTTTCTAGCAATTGTTTATCAGCAGTAAATATTGCAGTCAATAAATGATTAAACTGGAACAGTTGAGGTTGGTTTTCTGCTGTAATTATTTGAGGTTGTTGTCCGTCTACACTTTGTTCCATTCGCTGTTGATTCATTTTTAGCGTCATAATAAATGGTGTCAGTTGTTGCCACCATAATCCTAAATCTTGAGAAATAATCATTTTTCCTGATGAATGTAGTGGGGCGGATAAACCATTTATGTAACGTTCTTGTATAAAATCAGCATGAATGATTTTATGTTTACTAAATTGTTGTTGTAAATCTTCTAGTGTAATGGCGTAAATTGATGTGGAAAAGCACATCATCATTACTACGCTAATTATAGTAATTAAGTATTTCTTCATTTTTATAATCCAAAGCGTTCTAAAAAAATTGGAGGTGTAACAAAACTCATTTCTTGGTTTGATGCTGATATTGCTACTTGGATTGTATAGCCCGATGTTGTTTTTTTTCCTGTTAAACTATCTTTTATTGTGTAATTAATTTTTATACGATGTTCATATTCTTCTAAAGTTGCAATAATCTGTAAAGTCTGTTCAGCGATTGTTGGTGCGATATATTTTACTCGAGCATCAACAATAGGCCAAAGGTAACCTGATTCAATCATCTCTTTGTAACCATAATTGAATTTTTGGAATAAAGCTTCTCTAGCTTTTTCAAAAAATTTTAGATAGTTGCCATGCCAAACTACACCCATTGCATCGGTATCATGAAATGAAGTGGTATATTCAATAGTAGAGGTACGTTTAAAATTATTTTTCATTTTTATCTGAATCTTTATTTAGTTTATTTGGTGTTGGTGGACTAAATCTCCAAAAATCGTAAAAGTTAAACCAATCTAGTGGAGAAATGAGGCAATAATGTTCTAATCTTTTTGCATACTCTTGTATTATTCTGTTCAGTGCATCTTGCCGATTTTGTCTTGGCAGCAAAATTTTATCTGAAAAATGCTCAAAGTAGACTTGAAAGCGTCCATTAGGTTTTAGTCCCCAAATTAAATAAACAGGAAAACCTAAAGCAGCAGATAAAATAAAAGGACCTTTCGGAAAAGGAGCAAGATCACCTAAGAAATTAGCCCAACTAATTGAGTTATCGGATGTTCTTTGATGTGGATTGCTTGATGTTCGATCACCAACAATAGCCACCCATTCGCCATTATCTAGTTTTTCTTTGAGTAAAATAGCTGTATCTGGACCTAGAGTATCTACTTGCACCAAATTAATTGCGGATGCTTGATTTGCTTCTTGTAACACTTGCTGAAAACGCATGGCATTTTTTTTGAAAACAAGCGCATTGATTTTTATATTATGTGATAACTCGGCTAGTGCTCTACACATTTCTATATCACCAAGATGTGAGCAAATTAAAATAATACCTCGCTTATCAGAAATAATATCTAAGCATTCTTGATTGTTAGAAAAATAAAGTTGATTGAGTTTAATGTCACCTTGCCAACTTGCTATTTTATCGAGTAGTGATTCTCCAAATCGTTGGAAATGCCGAAATGAGGTAAGCTGTTTTTTTTCAACATAAGGGATCTGGTCATAATAGTTTTTAATTTTTTCTAAATAGGATTTTGATGTTTGGCGTTGAGCTTTTCCAGTTAACCAAAAATACGTAATAATTGGAAACATAACTAATTTAGCAAATTTTCTACCAAAAATCTGGTAAAGTTTTAGAATAAATCTGATGCCTAATAGTCCTTTTCTTTCCGGTATTTGAGACCAATGTTTTTGACCTTTAGCTTTATATTTATTTCTTTTAAGTAATAAAGGAATGCGCGGAATCATTCCAAAAAATAAACGAGTATGCATCCATGATATTCCAACATTATCTTTGAAAGTGTGAAAATGTGATACGCCATCTTTAGGGTAAGTTACATGCGTCGGTACAAAAATAGATGGTGTACCTTGCCAGTATAGTCTCACCATTATATCTGTATCAAAATCCATTCTTTTGCCTATTTTACACTGCTTTGTGAGGCCAACAGTTTGCTGTAGTGGGTATATACGAAAACCACACATACTATCTTTAATTGAAAAAGATAAAGTTTCAATCCATACCCAAAAATGCGTTATATATCTAGCGATTAATCGATGTTTAGGTACAGAATCGTCATAGACAGGATTGCCGGATATTAATGCATCAGGGTTAAGTTGTGACTGTTTTAATAATTGTTTAACAAATTGGCTATCATGTTGTCCGTCAGCATCTATTTGTATGGCATGCGTGAAACCTTGATTAAACGCATATTCAAGGCCTGTCATAACTGCAGTGCCTTTACCCTGATTAGTTGGTAAGTGTAATAGTGTTACCCATGGATATAACGCTGAAACTTGTTCTAGCTTTTGTTTTGCATCTTTAGAACTACCATCATTAATTAAAATGCATTTTAAATTATAAGATTCAATATTTTTTAGAACCGTGGGTAAAGTTTCGCTGTGATTGTAAGATGGAATAACAAAACAATAGTTAGCAAGTAAAGACGATTGTATTAATGACATAAAGTAAGTTTTCCTGTACTTGCTATTTTATTACTATTGTTTGGTGTGATGAAGGTATAGATGAATTCTAGTTTTTTAATCTTTTCATGCCATTTTAAATGTAAAGTAAGGCGATCTTCGGGAATTACAGGGCATTGAAATTTGATTACATCGATAGATAACAAGTGTAATGAATCATCAATATATTTTTGTGTGTAATGAAGCACCCAGTTAAGTTGAACAACTCCCGGTAATAAGGGTTGGGATTTAAAATGACCTTCAAACCAAAAAAGATCAGATGAGATTGTTAGTTCAATATCAGCGGAGGTGTTGCTAATATTAATTATATTTTCCTTTGCAAACTTTTTTTTCATTGTTTTTGTTGTGTATCAAATAATTTTTTTAAATCAATATAAGTACATTTCCCTTGAGAGTTTTTAGGTAAAGAATCAATAAATCGCCATTTTTTGGGCGTTTCAATTAATGATAATGTATCTTTCAATAAAAGTCGAAAATATTGTGTTAATTCGAAATGATTATACTGTTTTAATGACTGTTTGTATAAGGAAGATAATTCAATAACTGCACCGAGTATTGTTCGATTATTTTGTTCTAGCGGAATGACAATAGCTTGTGCCACCTCATCAAGTTGATTAAGCTGTTTTTCAATGAATACTAGTGATACTCTGTTTTCAGATATTTTTATAATCTTATCTATTCGCCCGTTTAAATGAAAATGGCTTTCATCCACTACCTTGATTTCATCGTTTAATTGTTCAGGTTGAGTTAGTAAAGGTGAAAATAATAAAGGCGGCTTTGATTTTTTGCATTCGATATGCATTGATGGAAACAGTTTCCAAGGTGTGTCTGCTTGTGTTTGTTGCCGAGTTGCTATAATGCCCGTTTCGCTTGAGCCGTATATTTCATCAGGTAATACGCCATAGCTTTTTCCACATAATAGTGCTTCTTCATATGTAAGCTTGCCGCCAGATGAGATTATTTTATCACAATTTATTGTTGGCAATTTGTCATCCAAATTTTTGATTATTGATGGTGTTGTAATATAAATAATTTTTTTATGACTATAAGTAGTTAGCTGCTCTTGATAAAGTATAGGTTCACAAATGAATGGAATTTTACAGCTAAGAGGTAACATTATCTTAAATGTTAAACCATACATATGTTCATGGGAAACCGATGCAATAAATAGGTTATTTTCAAATTTTCCCCAACCCGCTTCAAGCACACCAATCTCTAATTCAAGCTGAGAAACCGATTTTTCAATCGGTTTTGGCATTCCAGTTGAGCCTGAAGTAAACAGTGTTAATGTTTGGTGTTTAAATCCAGATTCTATTAATTGCTTTTCTGTAATTATATTATTTATATCAATTTTATTGATATCGATAATTTGTTTGCTTGAGAAATATTGATTAGTAAATTTAATATCATCAATTAATAGACCATCATAGTGATGTTTCATTTCTTTGTGGTGAGGATTGATTAATATTGGTTGCTTACCGGAATAGAAAAGCGCCAATAATCCTGCAATGAAATTAAAACTATCTTGCATGTATAATGCCCAACGCATATTAGAATAGTTATTTAATACATTATTTATGTTTAAAACCTGTTTTTTTAAATCACCTATTGTTAACGGCTGGTTATTTCTAAATGCTACAATTTCATGTTCTGGTCGTAATAGTTGCTTTGATAGCGATATTAATGTTGTATTTTTTGACGTATTAACCATTCAACCCCCATAAATATACCAATCAAAATATAGCTAATCAAACCATTATATAGAGTCCACCAGTACATATTATTTATCAAGCAAGTAGTTAAAGCGATAGCTCCATTGACAATAAAAAATAAACACCAATATGAGGTTACTTTTCGCGTATATAAAACACCCTCTGCAGATAAATTTACATGTTTTAATCTAGCAAATTTTTCAACCATAGATTGTGGTTGGTATAAGGTGTAACCAAATGTGATGAAAAATACGAAGTTAACTAATACTGGATAAAAAAGGAGTATTTGATATTTAGTACAAAACCAACTCATCAACGCTAAAAATAGACCTATACATGCAATAAGTTTCGTCATCCAACGTATATTTGAAAATAAATTGGGTAAAGTGACTAGTCGTAAAACAAAAGAAACAACTAAATAAAAAATAGCTAGGTTAACCCAGTTGTAGTAAAAAGATAAGTAAATAATAAATGGGTAACCGACAAATAGAATATTTGTCACAATATTTATTATTAACTTAACTCTATTTATTTTCATTCTTTTGCATTCACTAAGTTATTAATTGCCTCAACAACATCTTGTACTGTTCTAACAGACTTGAATGTTTCGGGATCAACTTTTTTACCAATCTTTTTTTGAAGGTGTACAACCAAGTCAACAGCATCAATACTATCTAAATCTAATTCTTCAAAGAGTTTAGACTCAGGTTTAATATCTTTTGCTGATAACTCAAAAAGTTGCACCAGTGCAGACTGAATTTGTTCAAAAATCTGTTGTTTGTCCATGCTATGTCTCTCCTATTGTTGTGATGAGATAAAATCAGCTAATGATTGAATTGAGTAAAATGCTTTTTTCGTTTCTTCACTTTCTGCAGATAAAACGATCCCGTATTTGTTTTTAATAGCAAGACCAAGCTCTAAAGCATCAATAGAATCTAGCCCTAGTCCATCATTAAATAAAGGAGCTTGAGTGTCGATATCATCAGGAGTGATAGCTTCCAAATTTAGTACATCAATTATGAGTGACTTTATTTCATTATGTAGTTTTTCCATTAGCTTTCCTTTTACATTGAGGTTGTTTTAATTTATTTCAGTTTCAGTAAATACTGAAGTCAAATACCGTGTTAATTGTCTTGCTGCAACAGTTGTATTTGGGCTGATAAAATCAGCAATTGAAATTTTTTCTCCAACAGTAATATTAAAACAAGCTTTTTTTATTGGTATATCATACCATTTTTGTTTCTTTATAAGACAAGGAGGAGCGCATTTTATATGAATGACTCGAATATCCACTTGGCAACGTAATGCTATATTAGCGGCACCTCTTTGTAATTTTATTGGTTTGTTTGGTATACTTCTTGTCCCCTCAGGAAATATCAATATTCGCCCACCTTTTGCCAATATTTGTTTGCATTGTGGTAATATTTTTTCTGATTCGGCATTTAAAATATATCCCGCGGTTTTTATGATGCGGCTGATAAAAATATTGTTGATAAGTTCACCTTTAACTAAGCAGTCACAACGAGGCATTACTGATGCTAAAAGTACAACATCAAGCAAAGAAGGATGATTTGCCACAACCAAACAATTTTTGTCTTGTTTGAGTTTCTCAAGTCCATTGAATTGATAATTAATTACCCCTAATGATTTTATTATCCATATAAAAACTTTAAAACTAAAACAAACACTTTTTTGGGCAATAATGCTTCGTTGGTGTTTGTTCCAAATAAATATTCTTAGCAAACTAAACCATAATAGTGAAATTATAAAAAAACCACATAATCCAAATAACGTAAAGCCTAGCGCAGTAATTAACAAACGCCAACATTGATTAAAATTATAGGTGTTTATTTTCGCTATAAATTTAGTGTCCATTGCCAATCTTGAGCGTTTCCTTGTACTATAAATTGTTTTTGTTTATTCAAATAAGCATGCAAAAAAGCAAGAGATTGAGGATAATTTGACTGATAAACTTTTGATGTTTTTTCTATACTTGTACAATTAAATTCATTGCCACTTGTTAATATGTACCCTATAGCATAAATCGGAACTAATTGTTTGATACTTGTTTGATAAAGTTTCGGAATGCTGCCATCAAAATCTATCAACAGTATTTTTTTATTGCTTTGATTTAATAAAGGCAATGCTTCTATCAAGCCTTGATGAAAACTATCATTATGTGCTGATAACGAAGTAATAGGAACTGCTTGATTTGCAACAATTGTTAGTAAACCTGCAGTCGTGTTATGAACTGATAAGGCAAAATCAGTAGGTGAAATTTCATTATTTTGATTAAGTTCAGATAATATTTTATAAGTTCTTTCTAATTCACCATGTCGACTAGTAAAGATAGCCAAATCAACGCTATTATTGTTTATAAGTTCCAGACCAATCTCAACTGCTAAGCGTGATGATGTACTCATTCGGCGCACTTGCATCATGGGCAGTTTATTTGATTTAGGTAGAGGTAAACTCCAATCGTGTTCTAATTGTTGAGACCACAAAAACCAATCATCTTTACTAGATAATCCGGAAGATAAAGCAAACCAATTTTCAATAGAAAAAGAAAAATTCATTTCGTTAATATTTTTAATTAATTCTTTACTTAACAATATTTTGTAATATTATTTAATATAAATTTACTTAAGTATACAATGTGTTGATACAATACATTAAAAATTTAAAAAGGCAAGAGATTGACTGAACAAGAAAATATAAGATATGGATATCATAGGGATATTTATACCGCATTAGACGCAATAACAGAAGCACAAAAAATAGCATTTTATCCTATCTTTTTTCAAGCAATAGTTTGTATGAAAAACAAAGGTATCTTAACTTGCATAGATCAAGCAGGGAAAAGAGGCATTTGTTTTGACGAAATAGCAAAACAAATTTCTTTATCCCCTTACGCAATTGAGCTTTTGTTGGATATTGGATTAAGTATGCATGTTATCTATAAAAATGATGGACACTATATTCTTGGTAAAGTAGGGCATTATTTATTACATGACAAAATGACCGAAGTTAATCTTAATTTTACTCAAGATATTTGTTATCAAAGTATGTTCTATCTACAAGATTCGCTTGAGTCTGGAAATCCTGAAGGATTGAAAGTCTTTGGTAATTGGAAAACAATATATCCAGCATTGCAGTCATTGCCTAAAAAAGCTAAAGACAGTTGGTTTGAATTTGATCATTTTTATTCGGATCATTCATTTCCAATTGCTTTTTCTCATATTACCCAATTGAATCCCAAACATATTTATGATGTTGGCGGTAATACAGGTAAATGGGCTATTTATTGTGCTAAACACAATCCGAATATCAAAGTTACATTATTAGATCTACCCGAACAGATTTCTGTTGCCGAAAATAATGTTAAGCAAGCAGGTTTTGATGATCGCATTGACTTCTATTCCGTCAATTTATTGACTGCAGAGATGTTACCTAATGAAGCAGATATTTGGTGGATGAGTCAGTTTTTAGATTGTTTTAGTATTGAACAAATCACCCATATTTTAAAATTGATTTACAGTAGCATGAAAGATGATGCTATAGTATGTATTATGGATCTATTTTGGGATAGACAAAGTTTTGAAGCTGGAGCATTGAGTTTAAATGCTTCTTCTTTGTATTTCACATGTTTAGCAAATGGAAATAGTCGCTTTTACCATTCTAAGGTATTTTATAATTGTCTTAAGAATGCTGGTTTTTATGTCGAAAAAGATATTGATAATTTGGGTTATGGCCATACGCTGTTGATCTGTAAAAAGCTAACTAGTAATAAATAAACAAAATAAAGGAGTAAACAATGAAGTTTTTAAAATATATCGTTGGTGCATTATTACTTTCGCTATTAATTGGATGTTCTGGTAAATTTCAAGAACCTAAAAATATTACCACCCCAGTAACTGGACTGTCAAAAGATCAAGTGAAAAAAGCTATTTTAGCTTCTGCTACTAATGGTCGAGCTGCATTTGGTACATGGAAGATGGATGTTATTGACAGTAATACTATTCGAGGGCGTTTATTCAACCGTAAGTTTGAAGTTGTAGTGAATATACCTTATTCTGCAAAGAGCTACTCTATTAATTATGTATCAGTGAGCAATAATTTAAAAAATAGTCAGGGCGGAGTTCATCGAAATTATAATCGTTGGATAAATAATCTTGATGCTAAAATTCAAGAAAATATTTTCAAAGCAAAATAAAGTAGATTTTTTGCTAATTTAACCATATCAGATAAAAGATAAAATGAAGATATAATTAGTCTAAATTTATTAATTAAAAATATTGAGCTCAATTCAAAAATTGAGCTTATACAATCTAAATACATTTATTTCAAAATTTCTTGTCCTTGATTAAATATCCATTAAACATAGCGTTTGTTAACTAATTTTTAACGATAGCATTAATTGTTAAAACTGAATATCCATTATTCTAAATAGGTTTAATATATAAACAATCCATAAAAATTAATGGGTAAACTCTTTCCTTTAATTACATTTCTTTATGTTTTTCCTTGAGGACAATTAATATGTTTCAATGGCTTTCAAATTGGGTTTTAGATGGGTTTAAACACTCCCCAGAAATTCTATTATTTTTATCGTTAAGTTTAGGGTATTTAATTGGTGGCATTCGAATGGGTAAATTCCAACTCGGTGGTGTTGCCGGTTCGTTACTTGTCGCTGTTGCTTTAAGTGTTTTTGGCGTTACTATTGATGCTGGGGTTAAGTCGATTCTCTTTGCACTATTTATTTATGCTGTGGGTTATGAAAGTGGTCCTCAGTTTTTCCGTTCACTAGGCGTGAAAACATTACGCGAAATATTCTTAGCATTATTTATTGCTGTCGCAAGCTTTGTGACTGTTGTAATTTTAGCTAAAATATTTAATTTAGACAAAGGCCTTGCTGCTGGTTTAGCTGCAGGAGGATTGACCCAATCTGCCATTATGGGTACAGCCTCTGATGCATTAAGTCAACTTGGATTAAGTGCTGAAGAATTAAGTAAAATGCAAGCTAATGTCACTATTGGTTATGCAGTCACTTATATATTTGGTTCACTAGGTGCCATTATAGTGTGTGTTAATATTCTGCCAAAAATAATGGGTAGAGATATTGGCGATGATGCAATTAAAGCACAAGCAGAACAGCTTCATGGTTCGCTCTTATTAAGCAATGATCAAAATTTAGCTTTATCTGATATTAGTGGTCGTTTGTATCGTATTACCAACAAAATCAACCAAACTGTTTCCCATATTGAACAGACTGTAAATGGTATCAGTATTGAACGTATTAAACGTGGCAATAAAATAATAGAAGCAACCCCTGAAACGGTATTAAAGTCAAAAGATATCATTCTGGTTGTGGGTCATCGTGACGCTATGATTAAAGCACAAGATCTACTTGGTAGCGAAGTAAATTCAGCATCAGGTATGGATGTAGTGATGAACAAACTAGATGTTGAAATGCGTAATAGCCGTTATGTGGATCAAAATCTTACTCAAGTACTTCAATCTGACGAAGTTATGAAATTAAAACATGGAATATACCTTTTGGCCATTCATCGTGATGGACAATCCCTTCCTCTTACTAACGATATTAATTTAAAACTTGGTGATGTTATTACTATTTATGGTGCTGATGGTGATCTTCGTCGTGTTGTAGATAAAATTGGTGCTCCAATCACTAAAAGTGAAAAAACTGACTGGATATTTCATGGTTTAGGGCTTGTTGTTGGTCTTATTATTGGTTTAATCGTTATACGTGTTAGCGATATTCCTATTACATTAGGAGCTGGCGGCGGTGCGCTTTTATCGGGATTATTATTCGGCTGGTATCGCTCTGTTCATCAAACTATCGGTAACATACCAACTGGTGCTGTGCAACTTTTAAAAGATTTTGGCTTGGCTGGTTTTGTGGCGGTTGTTGGTTTAAGTTCTGGTCTTCAAGCGATTAATACTATTAAAGAACAAGGTTTATCTCTATTTTTAATTGGTGTTGTTGTTACTTTATTGCCAATGTTACTTGCCATTTATTTTGGTAAATATGTATTAGGCTATAAAAATGTAGCGGTGTTTGCCGGTGCTTTAGCGGGTTCGCGTAGCGCTAATCCTGCTTTTGGTGAAGTGCTAAATAAAGCCGGTAACTCAACACCAACCAACTCTTTTGCCATTACTTATGCTTTAGCTAATGTTTTCCTAACTTTATTAGGACCATTAGTTGTTGCTTTTGTTTAATTGATCCATCAAATTAAGGATACAAATGTATGAAAAACAAAACAGAATACAGTCAATATGCTAATTTAAGTCCTTTTGAATTAAAAGATAACTTAATTAAATTGGCACAAAGTCATACTGATCGAGTAATGTTAAATGCAGGGAGAGGCAATCCCAACTTTCTTGCTACTTGGCCTCGTCAAGCTTTTTTCCAATTAGGTGTATTTGCAACCCAAGAATCCGAAATGTCATTTTCATATTTAAATGAAGGTATCGGTGGCATGCCAATTAAAGCAGGACTAACCGGACGCTTTGAACATTTTATTTGCCAAAATTACAACACTCCTGGTGTTGCCTTTTTAGGTAAGGCATTTTCTTATATTCGTGATCAACTAGGGCTTGACGAAAACGCCTTTTTACAAGAAATGGTAGAAGGTATTTTAGGATGTAATTATCCAGTACCAGATAGAATGCTACATTTTAGTGAAGATGTGGTTAAAGCATATGTTTTACAACAAATGGGTGCTCAATATCTGGATCGTAATGATATAGATTTATTTGCTGTTGAAGGTGGCACAGCTGCCATGGCTTATATTTTTAACTCAATGAAAGAAAATGGATTAATCCAAAAAGGTGACAAAATTGCCATTGGCGCACCTATATTCACGCCTTATCTCGAAATTCCTGAACTTAACGATTACCAATTAGTTGAGGTATTAATTAATTCTGATCCTAACTCAAATTGGCAGTATCCTGAGTCAGAATTGCGTAAATTAGAAGATCCAGCAATTAAAGCCTTTTTTGTTGTTAATCCTTCAAATCCACCATCAGTTAAAATTGATGACAAAAGTTTAAAAATCATTGCTGAGATTGTTAAAAAACGTCCTGAATTGATCATTTTGACTGATGATGTTTATGGAACATTTGCCGATGATTTCCAATCTTTATTTGCAATTTGCCCTCAAAATACTATTTTAGTTTATTCATTCTCTAAGTATTTTGGTGCTACAGGTTGGCGTTTAGGTGTTATTGCAACAGCACATGATAATGTAATAGATAAAGCCATTAAAGCGTTACCAAGCAAAACCAAACAGATCTTAAATAAACGATATAGCTCAATTGTTACTGACCCTGAAAATCTAAAATTTATAGACCGCTTAGTAGCCGATAGTCGTGCGGTTGCATTAAACCATACTGCTGGACTATCAACACCACAGCAAGTACAAATGGTATTATTTGCATTATGTGAAATGATGGATAGCGATCAAAGCTATAAAACAGCATTAAAATCGCTAATTCGACGCCGCGCAGCATCACTTTATCAACATTTAGGTCTTAAACATCAAACCGATGAAAACAGTGTAGATTATTACACTCTAGTGGATCTTGAACATATTTGCCGAGAATTATATGACGATAAATTTGCTAAATGGATCCTAAAAAATAAAAATCCATCTGAAATGTTATTCAGAATTGCTGATGAAGCAGGTGTTGTACTACTACCGGGTAAGGGATTTGCTGTACAACATCCTTCTGCTCGAGCATCGTTAGCAAACTTAAATGAATATCAATATGCCGCAATTGGATTATCAATGCGTAAATTAGCAGAAGAATATTATGCTGAATATAAAGCGAAGAATTAATAGTTAAATATTTAAATCAATAAACTTAATTAATACCCTAGCTAGTCTAGGGTTTTATTCAACCAAAATGTTGTAAATTTTCTACTACTGATGTATCCAAAAGTAACAGTATTACGACAATCTATCTTTTGAGAAAATATAAAATCAATATACTACCTGAGTTATGTAAAACGAAAAATAGACCTATCTTTATAACGTTAAAAGGTTAATATAACCATTTATACGTCGTCAAAATATGCTGACAAATAAGCGAGCATAATACGTCAAAAAAGCGTGTTGGAAGTGTTAGGTATTTTGTCAAGAATAAAATATAGCTTATTTGTCAAAACCGAAATAAAGTCAAATATTATCATTCAACTACTTTGATCGTTTTTGATAAGTTAACACTAAACTTCTATCTTTAATTTATATATAATGTTGGCTACAATAACTTAGATTGTAGATATCAATTTCGGAGCCTTTCATGCAGCAGTTTCGTCCTATCCGTCGTGCTTTACTTAGTGTGTCCGACAAAACCGGTATTTTAGAATTTGCAAAAGCCTTATCAGAACGTAATGTGGAACTCCTTTCGACTGGGGGGACAGCAAAATTATTAATGGAAAACCAAATACCTGTTATTGAAGTATCAAATTACACTGGTTTCCCTGAAATGATGAACGGGCGAGTTAAAACTTTACATCCTAAAATTCATGGGGCAATTTTAGGGCGACGGGGTATTGATGATGATATTATGCAACAACACCAAATTGCACCGATTGATATGGTTGTTGTTAATCTTTACCCCTTCGCGCAGACTGTCGCTAAACCAGATTGTACGTTAGATGATGCGGTTGAAAACATTGACATTGGTGGTCCGACAATGGTTCGATCTGCTGCCAAAAATCATAAAGATGTTGCCATTGTAGTTGATTGTGGTGATTATGAAAATATCATCAATATGATGGATAGTAACCAAAACTCGCTTTCATTTAAATACCGTTTTAACCTTGCAATTAAAGCCTTTGAACACACGGCTAAATATGATGGTATGATTGCCAACTATTTTGGGCAATTAGTGCCACCTTACATGGGTGAAACCAATCAACCATCGGGCGAGTTTCCTCGAACTTTAAATCTACAATTCATTAAAAAACAGAATATGCGTTACGGTGAAAACGCACATCAGCAAGCGGCTTTTTATGTTGAGCAAGATGTCAAAGAAGCCTCGATTGCAACAGCAAACCAGTTGCAAGGTAAAGCCCTTTCTTATAACAATATTGCTGATACCGACGCTGCGCTTGAATGTGTAAAATCATTTGATGAGCCAGCGTGTGTGATTGTAAAACATGCTAATCCTTGTGGCGTAGCGGTTAGTGATAATATTTTACATGCTTATGAAAAAGCCTTTAAAACTGATCCAACTTCAGCTTTTGGTGGCATTATAGCCTTTAATCGACAACTTGATGCAGATACCGCAAAAGCCATTGTTGATAAACAATTTGTAGAAGTAATTATTGCCCCATCAGTTAGCCAAGAAGCTTTAACCATTACTCAAGCTAAAAAAAATGTGCGTGTACTTGAATGTGGTGAGTGGTCAACACCAGCATCAGTAAGTTTAGATTTTAAACGTGTCAATGGCGGTTTATTAGTGCAAGATCGCGATCTAGGTATGATATCGCCAAATGAATTAACTGTAGTAACCAAACGTAACCCCACTGCTCAAGAGCTTTCAGATGCGCTATTTTGTTGGAAAGTGGCAAAATTTGTTAAGTCAAATGCCATTGTCTATGCAAAAGATAATATGACAATTGGTATTGGAGCAGGGCAGATGAGTCGTGTTTACTCTGCTAAGATAGCGGGAATTAAAGCTAAAGATGAAAATTTAAACGTTGCTGGATCAGTTGTTGCTTCAGATGCGTTTTTCCCATTTAGAGATGGCGTCGATGCCGCTGCAGCCGCAGGTGTGACTTGTGTGATTCAACCTGGTGGCTCGATTCGAGATGATGAAGTGATCCAAGCCGCAAATGAGCACAATATCGCGATGATCTTTACTAAAATGCGTCATTTTAGGCATTAATTGTGTGATCACTTTGTTAGTTTTTAAAAAGAGTTATCTATATATATCTTTATATTATGAAAGGCATCTTAAAAGGATCTTTTATGAAAGTATTAGTAATTGGTAATGGTGGGCGTGAACACGCGCTTGCTTGGAAAGCAGCACAATCTCCATTGGTTTCTAAAGTTTTTGTTGCACCTGGCAATGCTGGTACTGCGCTGGAACCAAGTTTAGAAAATATTAATATCAAAGCCACCGATGTGAGTGGACTGCTTAACTTTGCCCAGCAACAGCAAGTGGATTTGACCATTGTTGGTCCTGAAGCACCACTGGTTATTGGCATTGTTGATAGCTTCCAAAAAGCAGGATTAAAAATCTTCGGTCCAACAAAATCGGCCGCTCAACTGGAAGGGTCAAAAGCTTTTACTAAAGATTTTTTAGCACGTCATAAAATTCCAACAGCTGAATATCAAAACTTTACTGAAGTTGAACCAGCAATTGCTTATATCCGTGAAAAGGGCGCACCGATCGTGATTAAAGCCGATGGACTTGCGGCTGGTAAAGGCGTTATTGTTGCCATGACACTAAAAGAGGCCGAAGACGCCGTTCGTGACATGTTAGCTGGAAATGCCTTTGGTGATGCAGGTCACCGAGTAGTGATTGAAGAGTTTCTCGAGGGTGAAGAAGCTAGCTTTATTGTCATGGTAGATGGCAAAAATGTCGAGCCCATGGCAACGAGCCAAGATCATAAACGTGTTGGCGATGGAGATACAGGCTTAAACACGGGTGGCATGGGCGCGTATTCGCCAGCTCCTGTTGTAACTGATGCGGTTTTTGCAAAGGTAATGGATGAAATTATCTATCCAACGGTCAATGGTATGGCGCAAGAGGGCAACGTCTATGTCGGCTTTTTATATGCTGGCTTAATGATTGACAAAAACGGCAATCCCAAAGTTATTGAATTCAACTGCCGATTTGGCGATCCCGAAACACAGCCGATAATGATGCGAATGCAATCAGATTTGGTCAAACTTTGCTTAGCGGCGGTAGAAGGCAAATTAGATACGGTCAAATCAAAATGGGATCCAAGACCAGCATTAGGAGTGGTACTTGCTGCAGGCGGTTATCCGGGTGAATATCATACCCAAGATGTAATTCTTGGACTACCAGCAGAATCAACCGAAGATTGCAAAATTTTCCATGCGGGTACTAGTTTAGAAAAAGGGCGAGTCTACACCAATGGTGGACGGGTATTATGTGTAACCGCACTTGGCAACACAGTACTTGAAGCTCAACAACGTGCTTATCAGCAAGCCAAAGACATCTATTGGCATGGTTGTTTTTATCGCCATGATATTGGCTACCGTGCAATTGAGCGGGAAAAAAATAAATAAAAATCAAATAAAATCAATAATCTACCTGAGTGTTTTTGCCTTGGGTAGAGTGTTTGATAGCGCTAAGTGCTTTATCATTTTGATATAAAATAGCCTAAATCGGATAATGTTACCGTTGCGGTTTGTTACTCTCAAAGCTCAAAATATCAGAAATCTTGCTAAGTTTTTAAATAAAAAATATATCCTAAAAGCTGTCATAAAGCCAAAACAATAACACTTATTCTTGACAAAAATTAACCAAAATTTATCTAAAAACTAGCAAAAATTTACATAAACGTCTATAATTTCACCAATTTAAAATTAGTTAATTTAATTATAAGGTTAATATAGAAACCAATAAACTTAATCGACAGGTGGAACGTAATGCAGTATCATTTTAACAAGCAGAGGCAAGCCAATGTCTTAAATTTATTAAATCACCATGCTAGATGTGGTGTTACACAAATCTTGTTTATCTTATCAAAGTTATCTTTAAAATTTTTATCGAAATCACTTGCTAAATTTCCGTTGTCATTGACACTACTACTATTATTGCCGTATTCATTGGAATCTCAGGCATTATCGGCCACGACTTCTAAACTCATTCATGGTACTGCACCTTATTTAGCTTTTGATGGTGGTACTACCAAAGTGACTACAACAGATGACTTATTAAGTATTAGGTTATCGGATGGTCGAACATTCACACCGCAAAACAATCCTTCATCATCAACAAATCCAATTGAGCTCCCCGCATTGGGTCAAAGTTTTGAAATTATTGACATGATGGTACCGACATCAACCAATTCTGTGGATCTTAAGGATTTAGTCGCACAGGGTAATTGGGGTGATGATGATGGTGATGGACAAGATGGTGGGGTAATGGCAAAAGGAAGTATAACGCTTAGTATCACAGATAAAAATAATCAAATAGTTAGTCGTAATGAAGTATTAACGATAAGTAATGCACCTTATAAAGTAAAATTAAGTAGTACAGAGGGATCTTTAAGCACACAATACGGGAAACCAAATGCTAGTACCTTCACAGAAAGTAGTGAAACATATTACATCAAACCAAAGGTTACAGTAGGTGTCAATTTCGTAAGGCCAAATCGTCGTGAGGGTTATGGTGAGTTTGCTGTCCAAGATAGCACATGGCGCTTTTCTGGGTTTCTTATACAATCGATTATACCGTCACAAAACGAACAAAATTTTCCGACTACAGGGGCAGATGGTTTGGATTTTGATTTAGATATAGTTGGAGTCGATGCAAGTCAGTTAACGTGGGCTCCAGTCATACATGAAGGAATAACTGCTTCCATAACCCCTATGGGTAGTACTAGTGTTCATGTTACTTTAACTGGTCCAGAAGCTAAAGCCCAATGGGATAATGACAAACCTAGTCGAATTACCGTGCCAAATTTACCAAAGTTATTTGTATTAGAAGGTAAGGATAGTAGTGATAATGTAGTAGTAAAATATGGATTTGAGTTACAAAAGTGGTTTGTCAACCGAGGGTATACAAACAAACCCTATTCCGACCAAGCTGTTTGGTGTAATAATCTAGGATATCGTGTACCACAGGTAAAGGATCTGACTAATGCGAACTGTTCTTCTGTAGGTAATGGTTGTCAAGGAGCTGTACCTTCTTCGGTAGGTAACAATTATCATCGCCGTATAGGTGGTGTTTTGTTGAGTGAATGGGGTAATATTACCGATTATTACCGAGCAGATTTCGTATATTTAAACTACTGGACGAGCGACACTACTGGAAGTGAGCGGTTTGTTGTGTATCCAAATTATGGAACTGTTTTTACCAACGACTATGATTCTTTTGTCGTTTGTGTCACTCCTTAGTTTTTGCACTTAAACTTAAACTTAAACTTAAACTTAAACTGAGGACACTCAACCAAAGAACAAAGTCCTGTGTAAAGCTAGACGACACGCCAGTAGGTTTTAAAAGCTTGCGCTTTTTCTAATAAAAATTGTAATAGTCTTTACTTAATCTGACGTTTGAGTTATTTTATAACACAAAAAGGAGAGTCAGAAATGAATCAAACTGC
>NZ_JAGGHR010000025.1:0-32238 GCF_024104075.1 Gilliamella sp.
GGAATAGATGTAAGAGAATTGACATGGGCACCTGTCAGGCATGAGGGAATTACTGCAAGCGTGATAAATGTTGTACCCAATGATCACTGGATTCCTTATGAAGATAGGGGACAAGTTGTAGCACGCGTTAAGCTAACAGGTCCAGAGGCAAGAAATCAATGGTACAATCCTCATCCTAACCCAATTGCTAAGCCAAAGTTACCGCAGACGTTTGAGTTAGTGGGTAGAGACATTAAAACTAATAATGAGGTAGTAAAATATGGATTTGTGTTGAGGCAGTGGTTCGTCAGTCGGGGGCATACATGGAGAGATTATAGTGACTATTCAGCATGGTGTGGTAGTTTGGGTTACCGCATGCCGAGGGTAAGGGATTTAACCAATGCGAAGTGTGGTGTAAGAGGGGATATGGGTTTTTTCCCATGTATAAATGGCATAAATAGCGCCATGCCGTCGTCTGATTGGAATGGTTACAGGCGTCACATAGGCGCTGGATTTTTTACGGAGTGGGGTTCGGTGGGCATCTACGCTGATTCAGGTTTCTCCGAGAACAGCATGACGAGTGACGGCTCAGCTAGTAGCAAGCTCCATGTCAGCACGTACGATGGCGATGTTATACTCGGCGATGGACCCGCCTATGGTGTTTGCACCATACCTTAGCTTTTAGCGTTTGGTACTTAATCTTTAGATCTTGAGACGAAAGGGGGCTTATGGTGTAAATAACTGAGAGTTATGACTTATTCTAACCTAGTGAGGTTTAGGACGTTTTATTTGGCAAAAACAAAATGCCTTAAACCAAACATCTCTATAACTATTTTCATAATATTGATTTAAAAATATCATTAATACAAAATATAAATCAACACAATATGATTTATGTAGTATTGTAAAATAATTATCTACTGAATTATGATTCTTTAGCAGTGCCATTAAGGCTCAATACGTTATTTTGATGCGGATTTAGATATTTTTTTATGTTTTTATAATTTATTTTATAGATTTTGATTCTTGGTTATAAATTGAATCTTCATTTTAAGTTATACGACTCTGTGTTATGCTAGCGCTAATATTAGTCACAGGATATTCCTTTATGATAAAAGACCCCTTTTTTGACCGCGAAGCCGAGAAGTATGATTCCCCAATTGCCAGTCGAGAGCTTATTTTAGATTACCTTAAACAAGAAGCAAAGCCTGCTAGTTTAGAAAAAATTGCTCAAGCTGTTGATATTAAAAATGAAGAGCAAAAAGTGGCATTGCATCGTCGTTTGCGCGCAATGGAGCGTGATGGACAAGTAGTTTTTACACGCCGTAAATGTTATGCCTTGCCTGAAAAATTTGATATGGTTAAAGGCAGTGTGATTGCGCATCGTGATGGATTCGGTTTTTTACGCGTTGAAGGAAGTCCTGAAGACTATTTTTTATCACCGGAGCAAATGAAAAAAGTTTTACAAGGCGATGTAATCTTAGCTCAGCCAATGGGAACTAAATATCGCGGAAAAATGGAAGCTCGTGTTGTGCGAATTTTAGAGCCACGCAATAATCAAATTGTTGGGCGGTATTTTATTGAGCAAGGGGTTGGTTTTGTTGTCCCTGATGATAGCCGTTTAAACTTTGATATTTTAATTGCGGGTAAACCTAGCCGCACGGTTCGTATGGGAACGGTGGTGGTGGTTGAGTTACAACAACGCCCTGAACGCCGTCAAAAAGCTGTTGGCATTATAAAAGAAGTGCTCGGTGAAATAATGGGGACTAATTTGGCGATTGATATTGCTCTGCGGAATCACGAAATCCCTTATGAATTGCCAAAGGCTGTTGAAAAAGAGGTAAGCAAGTTCACCGAACAAGTGCCAGAAAGTGCTAAAAAAGGGCGAAGAGATTTGCGACAATTACCTTTGGTAACAATTGATGGTGAAGATGCCCGTGATTTTGATGATGCGGTTTATTGCCAAAAAAATCGTGGTGGTGGCTATCGGTTATGGGTGGCTATTGCAGATGTGAGTTATTATGTTAGACCAGGTAAGGCGTTAGATAAAGAAGCTTGTTTACGAGGTACATCGGTTTACTTTCCTTCACGAGTTGTACCAATGCTTCCAGAAGCATTATCTAATGGGCTTTGTTCGTTAAATCCGCAAGTTGATCGCTTATGTTTAGTTTGCGAAATGACGGTGTCTAATCGTGGACGGTTGACGGGGTTTGAGTTTTATGAAGCGGTAATGAACTCGCATGCTCGGTTAACGTATACTAAAGTGGCTAAGATTTTAGATGGTGATGAAGAACTTCGTGAACACTATCATGAATTAGTCCCTCATCTTGAAAATCTTTATGGACTTTATAATGTGCTTGATAAAGCACGGGTTACCCGTGGTGCAATAGGATTTGAATCAGAAGAGCCTAAATTTGTTTTTAATGCCGATAAACGTATTGAAAGTATTGAACTGGCACAGCGAAATGTGGCACATAAAATTATTGAAGAGTGTATGATTTTAGCCAATGTTTCAGCGGCAAAATTAGTGATTGGTGCCCAAGTGCCATCACTATTCCGTGTACATGACAGACCTGATGAAGATCGAATGAGTAACTTGCGCAGTGTATTAAGTGAACTTGGTTTATCACTTGGTGGTGGTGCAAGTCCTAAACCTAAAGATATTGCCGAATTAATGAAAGTGGTTGAAACACGCCCTGATCATGATATGTTGCAAACCGTGATTTTACGCTCTATGAAACAAGCTATTTATGCTCCAGAAAATCGAGGACATTTTGGTTTGGCACTTGAGGAGTATGCACATTTTACTTCGCCAATTCGCCGTTATCCTGATTTGCTTTTGCATCGTGCTATCAAATGGATTTTAGCTGATGAAAAACATAAAACCAGTAAAACAGGGGGGTATCGTTATGATACAAATGAAATGCTTTACTTTGGTGAACACTGTTCAATGACCGAACGACGAGCTGATGAGGCCGTACGTGATGTGGTGGATTGGCTTAAGTGTGATTACATGCAAGATCATGTAGGTGAAGTATTTAACGGCTCTATTTCAAGCGTGGTTAATTTTGGTTTCTTTGTGAGGTTGGACGATCTATTTATCGATGGTTTAGTGCATGTGTCATCGCTTGAAAATGATTACTATTTTTTTGATGCCTCGCACAATCGCCTAGTTGGTGAAAATACACGTTTTACTTATCGTTTAGGCGATAAAGTGCAAGTGAAAGTCGATAATGTTAATCCAGAAGAACGTAAAATTGATTTTTCATTGGTTGGCAGTAATAATAAGCCAAAACGTCAGGGTAAAACGGCAAAAGATAAGTCCAAACAAGTCAAAAACGATCAAATTGTCGATTTACCAATAAAACGAAAAGGCAAAAAATCAACCAGTAAAAAAAGTAGCGCGAAGCCAAATACTAAGCAAAATACTAAACCAAGTACTAAATCAAGTACCCCAAAAAAGGCAAAATCGAACGCTAAATCAAGCATGAAAGCAAGTGCTAAAGTTGAAGTGAAAGCCAAAAGTAAAAAACGTAGTAAATCTAAATCAACGAATAAAACTAAATAGTTAATAAAATAAAAGAGTAACAAATAAATGAGTGAAACAGTTTATGGCCTGCACGCCATTGAAGCATTATTAGCACGTTCGCCAGAAAGAATTATTGAAGTATTTATTATTAAAGGGCGTGAAGATAAACGCCTTCTTGCCGTTGTGCGTCAATTAGAGCAACTTGGTTTGCCAGTTAAAGTTGCTAATCGCCAATGGTTAGATGAAAAATCTAAAAATGGTGTACATCAAGGTATTTTAGCCATGGTTACGCCGAATCGAGGTTATCAAGAAAATGATATACCTTTGCTCATGGAACAACAGCCAAATCCAGTTATTTTAATTTTAGATGGTGTAACTGATCCGCATAATTTAGGTGCATGTATAAGAACTGCTGATGCTGCTGGTGTCGATTTTATTATTGTACCAAAGGATCGCTCCGCACCGCTCAATTCAACGGCACAAAAAGTTGCTTGTGGTGCAGCTGAAAGCGTGCCTGTGGTTAGGGTGACCAATTTGGCTCGTACAATGCGAATGCTGCAAGATGAGTACCAAGTTTGGATTGTGGGCACCGCTGGAGAAGCTGATAGAACGCTTTATCAAACAGACTTCTATAAAACATCAACACAGACCGCACTTGCATTGGTAATGGGTGCTGAAGGTGAAGGGATGCGTCGTTTAACCAAAGAACACTGTGATGAATTAGTCAGCATTCCAATGGCAGGAATTGTGTCATCACTAAATGTATCGGTAGCAACGGGTGTTTGTTTATTTGAAATTGTTCGGCAAAAATCAGCTATCAGAACCTAATTTAGATGGTTATAACCGTATTGGCTACCTAACTATTTAAGTTTCATACGAAATAATAGATTAGTTGAACTTCAATACGGTTAATTAAAACAATCATAAAAATATATTAGCAAGCATCTTTTTTATTAGCATGAATTTTTTATTTGTCTTTAAAAAATTAAGTAAACAAATGAGTATAATCTTGTCAAAAAGTTTCAGGTAACCCTACGTTTCAGTAAAAAAATATTGGTTTTTAGATCGTTAAATGCTTTTTAACAAGTTGCAATCTTATTTTTATTGATACTCGTGCGTACTGCCTAATATTTTATCTATGGAAAACATTTATTAATTTCCCATGTATTTTTTCAATCCCAAAAATCGTGTAATGACAGCACAATAAAATGGCTGGGTATATGATAAAATTAAGCGTGATCCATGCTGATATCAGCAAATCAATACCAATCGAATTGATTAAATAACGCTGATATAAATAAGGATATCGAATTAACCGAGGGATAATCATAAAAATAAGGCTAATTAAAATGCCAATAAGTAAACCACAAAAGACTAAACCTGACGTTTTTTTTATTTTGTTTAAAATGAAGATTGAAATAAGAATAAAACAGAAATAACATAGTCCATAATATATTAAATAATAATATTCAGGTGTATGGTATTGTCTTTTGATAAAGCGATAACACCATTGATAACTTAGCAATCCTCCGACACAATTAAACAATAATATAACAATTAGATTAATGATTTTCATCGGATAATCCTTTTAACTTCAATAAGTTATATGATTTCACTGTAATTTATGCTAATAATATGTGACTTTGCTAAATTAATGAAGTGTTTTTATAAATTTTATAACGTGATCAATTTATATTTGTGTATTTAGCTACAGCCAATAATTAAAAATGCCGACTAAAATTGTCGGCATTTTATTTTAAGTACTAACTTTTTATTAGGTCAATATCAATGCCTAATCCTTTGGCAATTCCAGTTCCATAGTCAGGGTGCACTTTATAGAAGTGTTTGAGCTGTCTGATTTGAATGTCTCGATTCACGTTTTTCATAGAGCCAACGATATTATCAATAAGCAGTTGTTTTTGCTCAGGCTGCATTAAATTAAATAATGCGCGTGGTTGTGAGTAATAGTCGTCATCAACACGATGATCGTGCCTGTCCATTGTGCCAGCTGGTACATGCATTAGCGGTTCGGCATATTGTGGTTGTTGTTTTGGTGCGCTATCGACGCTATTAGGCTCATAGTTAGGCGCATTATCTGGACTATAAAAGCGCATTGCGCCATCGCGTTGATAATTATGAACAGGGCATTTTGGAGCATTGATCGGCAATTGTTGATAATTAGTACCAATACGATAGCGGTGCGCATCGGCATAAGCAAAAATTCGACCTTGAAGCATTTTATCTGGTGATAAACCCGTTCCTGGTACTACATTACTTGGTTCAAATGCTGCTTGTTCAACTTCAGCAAAATAGTTTTCTGGATTACGATTCAGTTCCATTACGCCGACTTCGATTAATGGGAACTGTTTTTGTGACCAAACTTTAGTAACATCAAATGGGTTTTCAGGATGGTTGTTAGCTTGTTCTTCTGTCATTACTTGTATGTAAAGTCGCCATTTTGGATAATCTCCTCGCTCAATGGCTTTGAACAAATCTTCTTGTGCTGAATCTGGATTAGTTCCATCCATTTCTGCTGCTTTTTTAGGATGAATGTTTTTTATTCCTTGCTCAGTTCTGAAATGCCATTTAACCCAAGTGCGAACGCCATCTTTATTAATTAAGCTATAAGTATGGCTACCATAGCCGTGCATATGACGATAACCATCAGGAATACCACGATCAGAAAATAAAATAGTGACTTGGTGAAGTGATTCTGGTGATAAAGACCAAAAATCCCACATCATTTGTGGATCTTTTAAGTTGGTTTTGGGATCACGTTTTTGGGTGTGAATAAAGTCAGGAAACTTTAATGCATCACGTATAAAAAATACAGGTGTATTATTGCCTACTATATCCCAGTTGCCTTCGTCAGTGTAAAATTTTACCGAAAATCCACGAGGGTCGCGGGCGGTGTCTGATGAGCCACGCTCTCCACCAACTGTTGAAAACCTTGCAAAAAGAGGGGTTTGTTTACCTATCTTAGCAAATATACTGGCGTGAGTATACTGAGTGATATCATTTGTTACCGTAAATGTACCGTGTGCGCCAGAGCCTTTAGCGTGTACACGTCTTTCAGGAATATTTTCACGGTTAAAATGGGCTAGTTTTTCAATGAGTTGATAATCATCAAGCAATACTGGGCCACGAGGGCCAGCAGTTCGAGAGTTTTGATTATCGGCTATTGGGGCACCGTTATTGGTGGTTAGTTCTTTTTTTTCTGACATTGCAACACTCCTTTATATGATATTAAAAAAGCCTTGAGGGATAAATACTCAATCGTTTTTTGAATATTGTGTCCCAGAGACTTTGTTTGGGACTTGTAGAGCGTGATAAAAAAGATCATTTTTAAATTGATCTTACCTACTTTAAAAAAATATATTTTACTTTTCAAGTAGAATATTTTTTATTTGAAGATATTACAAATATTTGTTTGTAAAACATTAAGTTGTTTGAATAAAACCTTTAATAATTACTTCATACCTGTTCAACTAACATAATCTATTATAAACGTCGAACTGTTTACATTATATGCTTAAAATAATCCTCTAGAAAACTATAAGGTATTTTATCCAAAATCGCTGAAACTTCTGTTTTCTATTTTTTGAATCGCTAAATATTTGCCGGTTGATGCCATATCATCATTCAAGTGCATATTAATCTTTCGGCTTTCTTATTCGTTGCTTGGCTAGCAGGTTGAGTGAATTTTTCATTTATATGAGGGTTATCACCTATTTTATTGGTTATTGGTTCTAAATAGATCAACTCTTGTTAAAAATATTCAGGAATCTATACCGTTTCAGTATAAAAACATAGTGCGTTTAACAGAAATGATTTTTGGTTACATCTAAACATTAATACAAGGGGGCGCAAACTACTGATTAGCTACTATTTTGTTACGATGGTAAGGCCCCTATGTGTATATAGGAGTGCTCTATTTGATAGCAAATTTATTCTTTCCGATTGACAAATATAAATTTTATGATGAAATGTTATTAAGAATGATTATCATTATTATGATAAAGTGAAAATTTAATGATGAATGCATCGTTATTATATTTGTGGATGGATTTTTTACATGAAAAAAGTAGTAATATCGGCTTTACCTTTGTTGTTAGTTAGTTATAATCCTGCAGTTTTCGCCAAGCAAAATCAAATCAGTCAAACTATCGTCGAAAATAGTGATGATGAAGTCAATAATCAAGATGATGTTATTGTTGTGACATCACCTATTCCTAAAATATCGAAGCCACAATCGGTTGATTCTGCTCAAATAACGCAAATGAATACAGGTGATGGTAACATCACCGATCTATTAAAGACGTCACCAGCAGTACAAATGTCTAATAGTAGTTATAATGGTATGACTCAAGGAGAGATTAAACCCGCCGATATCTCAATTCATGGCAATACTAGTTATCAGAACAATTATCAGTTAGACGGCGTTAGTTTTAATAATGATGTCGATCCGGTTGATCCTGGATTAGGGGTAACCAATACCCGTGTCGATAGTGATGAACAAGGTCTTTACATTGATAGTCGTCTAATCAATGAAATTAAATTATATGACAATAATATTCCTGTTGAATATGGCGGGTTTACAGGCGGTGTTGTGGATGTGATTAGTCGTCATTGGAATCATGAGACTAATGGTAGTATTTTTTATCGTAGAACTCACTCTTCATGGAATAAGACACATGTTGATCCAGCAATTAATTTTGATAGTTCAGCAAATGATGCAAGTCATCCGAGTCGATTTCAACCTAAATATAGTAAACAAAATTTTGGTGGTTGGTTTGAAACGGGGATTACCGACAATCTTGGTTTGATGTTTGCTGCATCTAGAAGAGAATCGGATATTTCTTCAGTCACTTATCAAGGACCTTCATTATTATTAGAAGGAGATGATTTGATTGAAATTCGAAAAAACGGTGGCATGAAAAACCAAACACGTGTTTCAGATAATTTTTCATCTAAATTTACTTGGTATGCTTCTGATCAAACAATCGTCAATATTTCGGCCAATTATTCTAAGTATGATAATTATTCCTTTGCTGCAACTGTAGCTAATTCTGGCTATGATACTAAGCACAATGGGTTAAGCATGGCGTTGCAACTAATGCATGAGTTTGATTTTGCCAAATTAGATGTGACGACTAGTTATCAAATGCTAGAAGATAAAAGAACCAATGATCAAAATTATTTTGTTACGTTAGTTGATTATTCTGACTGGCGAAATCCCGTGCAATATCATTCGGGAGGCGTCGGTAATTTAACCACTAAACAAAATAATTGGGGATTTAAATCAAAGCTTGAGTTTATGCCTATTAATTGGTTGAATGTAACGCATGAGCCCTCTATGGGGTTTGAATTGACAAAAACCAAAGCTCGCTATATTCGCAATGAAGATTTTTATCGTTATACCTATACTGGTACATGGGATTCTCTTCCTTGGCTCTCTTTTGCTGATCATGCTTCAGTTTTCCAAGCAGGTCGTTATCAAGCAAGCTATGATAATTACACACTATTTGCTGATGATACAATGCAATATGGTCGCTTAACTGTTCGTCCAGGGATACGAATTGATTATGATAGTTTTATTAAAGATGCCAATCTGGCCCCAAGATTAGTGACTAGTTTTGATGCTTTTGGTAACGGTAATACGGTCTTAACTACGGGGTTTAACCGTTATTATGGCCGTACTATGATGGCTTATGCTTTATATGGTGCACAAAATGCAGGATTAAAGAACTGTTATTATTTTTGTACTCCTGGACAAGTTGATGAAGATTGGATAAGTTCAAGCGATTTTGAGGGGTTAGATTCACTTTCTACGCCTTACAATGACGAAATTAGCTTAGGCATTGAGCAAATCGTAGATAATAGTTTATGGCAATTACAATATGTGCATCGTAAAAGCTATGATGAAGTTCGCAGTCGCCCTAAATATAATAATGGTAGATCAAATGTTCGAACCTTTGATAATTCTGGGCGTAGTAAGCATGATACTGTTTCACTAACGGTAAAAAATAGGCTACCTATTGAGTTTTATCATGCTGAACATACAGCATCAGCATCTATTTCATGGCAGCAAAGCAAAAGTAATTCACCTAAAGAATTAGGATATGCGCATTATGATCCAGCAAATAACGTTCGCCATGATAAAGTTTGGTATAACGGCAAAATAATTAATGCATCAGATTTACCCGCAACAGATTTTAATATCCCTGTTAAAGTCAATGTTGAGCTCACAAGTAAGATCCCTGAATATGATTTAACTCTTTATAATTTACTACAATGGCAAAGTTCACGGCATCAAGCTGTTCGCTATAGTAACCAATATTACATAGATCCTAATACGGGTAATAAAATGGCAAAATACGAAAAAGAACGCTTTGCCAGTACTTTTCGGTGGGATACTAAACTCGGTTGGACACCAAGTTTTGCTAAAGGAGCTAATTTTTCGGTAGAAGTTAATAATATTTTAAATAAAAAAAATGTTATCGATCGTTATGTTTATGGTGCTGATAAGGTTGGTAATGATAGAGTTGTCAATGCTTATGCTCCAGGTCGTCAGTTTTGGATTCAAGTTGGTTATGACTTCTAATTTACATAAAACGTTATACTTTTGTCAAAATAATATAAATTTTAGTGCCGCATAAATATGCAAAAAATTAAACAATTTTTATATTTAGTAAAGCCATTTTGGTGTTCATCAGCATCAAAGGTGGCTTGGTTATTATTACTTTCTGTTGTCGTATTAAGCTTATCTACTGTATGGTTTAATGTTAAATTAAATCAATGGAATGGTGATTTTTATAATGCTTTACAGACTTTAAATGGGCAAATTCTTTATCGTTTATTAGGCGATTTTATTGTTCTTATTGTTATTATGATTTTGGTTGTTGTGTACGCTGATTATTTACAAAAGAAATTGTTAATAATTTGGCGTCACCATATGACAGAAAAGGTAACTAAGCAATGGTTATCTAAACATTCTCACCATTATCACCTTAAATGTAGGCAAGATAAACTAGATAATCCCGATCAACGTATTGCGGAAGATGTTTATTTACTAATCAAACAATCATTGGATTTATTGCTTTCATTTTTGCGTTCATGTATGACGTTAATCTCTTTCACTGCCATTCTTTGGACGCTATCTGGTACTATTTCCTTTACTTTGCTATCGATAGATATTTATATTCCAGGTTATATGGTTTTTGTCTGTCTTATTTATACATTATTAGGAGTTATTTGTACGCATGCTATAGGCAAACCATTACATAAGATTAATGTGGAAAAACAAAGAAGTGAAGCTGATTATCGTGCAGCCTTGATTTATTGTCATCAATCTAGCGAAGCAATTGCTGGTCAACATGGTGAAAAACAAGAAACAGCTAGATTACAAAACAAATTTACTGCTATTATTCATAATTGGCAAAATTTGATGAGTAATGAAAGAAATCTTTCATTTTTTAGTGTAGGTTATCAACAAGTTTCTTCTTTAGCGCCCATTTTTTTTGCCTTACCGGCATTTATTGCTGGCTTAATTAATTTAGGTGGTTTAATGCAGATTAGGCAAGCCTTTATGCAAGTTTCATCGGCATTAAGTTGGTTTATTTATGCATACCGAGATATTGCTATTTGGCAAGCAACGGTAACTCGGCTTTATCATTTTATTCGACTTTTAGATGAGCTACCTGAAAACACTGTTATCCCATCTACCAATAAGGATAAGTTACTCGATGCACAAGTAGTATTACGAAGTGCGGATAATCAGCAGGTATTATTATCAACTAATATTGAGTTAGCTAAGGGAGATACTCTATTACTTCAAGGGCTTTCTGGTATAGGCAAATCGACACTATTAAAAGCCATTAGTGGTTTTGGGGCAAACTATCAAGGTGTTATTCAACGCACAGATAATTATCTGTGGATCCCACAAAAAATTTGGCTTAGCTATGATAGATTAGATAATTTATTGACTTATCCAGCGTGTCGGCAAAGTTTTGCTCGAGATGCACTAATTGAAACGTTGTCATTGGTGGGTTTAGATAAATTAAATAGTGAATTAGAAACGGAAGATGATTGGAGCAACCGTCTATCGGGTGGGGAACAGCAACGCTTAATGTTTGCTCGATTATTACTTAATAAACCCGATCTGATATTATTAGATGAAGTAACTTCCGCATTGGATTTACCAAGCGTTTATCAACTTATTTCGTTATTACAAGAAAAACTGTCTGAAAGTGCTGTGATCTTTGTTTCTCATCAGCCGATACAAAATTATGTTAAATACATGATCAATTTAGATACTACTGTTACTCCGTCAAATCAACAATCAACTAAACTGCGCAGTAATGCTGTTAATATGTTTGTATCTAAGGTTTAAATACTATGTTAAAAAATTATTTATATTGTACTTTATTTATTTTATTGCTAAATTTTCCTCATTTATGTTGGGCAATAACGCCAATTGACACTGATCCTGCAATAGAAACTTACCAATTAGAGAATGGTTTAACCGTTTATCTACAACCACGCCCAAAAGCAGGATTAGAATTAAGGTTAATTGTGCACAGTGGTTCCTTGCAAGAAAATGAAAAGCAACTAGGTTTAGCACATTTTGTTGAACATATGGCATTTAAAGGAACAAAAAATTTCCCAGATAAATCGAGTTTTAAGTCGCTAGAAGAGCATGGTATTCATTTAGGTAGCCATATAAATGCGGCGACCAGCTTTAATTCTACTGTATACCGTTTGTCGTTACCAACTAGTACAGATCAACAGGTAGAAAAGGGATTAATGGTATTATCTGATTGGGCTTATCATATTTCTTTTGAATCGAAAGATTATGAAAGTGAACGCGATGTTATTATCGAAGAATGGCGTTTACGACAAGGTGTGGCTTATCGTATTAATACTATCTTAGATGAATTACGTTATCATGGTAGCTTATATGCTGATCGAGCACCGATTGGTTCGTTAGATATTATAAAAAATGCGCCTGTAGAAGAGGCGAAAACCTTTTATTCCAATTGGTATCAACCTCAAAGAATGAGCCTAGTTGTTGTAGGAAACTTTGATACTAAAGTCGCAAAACAATGGATTGCTAAGTTTTTTGGCCAACGTCCTCGAGGTAATGCACCTGTTGATGTTCCTCAATTAAGGGCTTTTGCATCGCAGAGTGAGCCATTAGTTAAGATTATTCTTGATCGTGAACAAGGGCAAAGGATAATACAATTAGCATTACAACGTAATTTGCCAACAACCTTAAATACACCACAAGGCATAAAAGAAGACGTTTTTGATCTAGTCTGGTTAACACTACTTAATCAACGGTTATCGTTATTGGTAGAAAATCAGATATTGCCTAATTCTCAAGTTAATCAACAAGGGATCTTATTTGATGATAAACGTATGCAATATCTTATTTTTGCACAGCCAAAAGATCAACAGTATTTAGATGCAATAAAGCATCTTTTTACTGAATTACAGCGGATGTCAACCAATCGTGTATCTGAAATTGAATTGCAGCAGATAAAAACGCAAATCTTGACAAAATTAAAACAACAATCAGAAAATGAAAGTAATTATCAAAATGATTATTTAGCTAATCAATTAGTTAACAACATCACCAATAGTTTGCCCATACAAAATAAACAGCAACAATTAACACAAACAGAAAAGATTTTAAAAAAGGTTAATACAGAACAATTGCAAACAATGGTGGCTGAAAGGTTAAATAGTGCTGATTTACGGATTGCTATTATTGGACCTGATAGTGATGAAGAAGCTATTAATATATCTCAAATCAAACAATTATGGCAATCTATTAGGCAAACTCAGCTTGGTGACTTTTCTTTTAAAAAGGTGGACGTTAAGCTTGATATAGTACCGTTAGAGCAAGGAAAGATTAAAACAACCCGTAACATCAGCGAAATAAAAGCATATGAGTGGCAATTAAGCAATGGACTTCGTGTTATTGCTCGTCCTGATAATACTTTATCAAGTGATGTTGAAATATTATTACAAATTCCAGGAGGATTATCCCTAGATACCTATCAACAATTAGGTATTATGCGTTGGTCTCAAAGATTGGCTGAAGCAAGTGGATATGGATCTTATAGTGCAGCAAAATTAAACCAATTTGAACGGCAACATCAAGTTAGCGTTTACCCTTATGCAGAATTACTTTATCATGGTTTACGTGGAAAAGCCCCCAATGATCAATTAGCATCATTATTTAAATTATTCTATTTGAAATTAACAGCGGCTAATTTTGACCCAGAAAGATTAGCTAAGACCAAACAAAAATTGGGCTTGGCTTACGAAAAACAACCTGTTGAAAGACAATTTTTAGATTTAATCAATAAAAATGCTTTTAACCATGGCGAGCGTTTACTCGTTTCGCCAAAAGGACCTTGGATCAATTTTACTGTTGATCAACTTAAACAATACTATTCACAAACGTTTAACTTACCGCTATCAGCTAATATTATTATTTCTGGACGTTTTAATATTGATGACATTAAGCCATTAGTGGAACGTTGGTTTGCAGGTTTACCTGTTGTTGATAGGAAAACGACATGGATAGATAATGGTATCACACCAATTCATCATTCAATGCAAAAAGCCTATCCAATGGCTAGCAGTGATAAGTCGATGGTCAGCATACTTTATTCTGAGCAAAAATCATGGCAGTTGAGTGATCAACTGAAACTTGAATTACTTGATTATATTGTTAATTTAAGGCTACGTCATTATGTAAGGGAACAAGCGTCTGGTGTTTATACGATTATTTTTTCTCAACAATTGATTAAATATCCGACTTCTTATTATTTGGCTAGGTTAAATTTCACCACGGCACCAGATAAGGTTAACGCTTTAACTTTACTGGCTGATAAAGTGATTCAATCAGTAGCACATGATGGTATTACCTTAGATGAACTAGAGCAGGCGAAAAAATCATGGTTACTCGATCATCAAGAAAAGGTGACAAGTTCTACTTATTGGTTAACAGCTATGGCACAAATAGCCGCTGATGGAGATCGTTTTGATGAGTTAAAGACACAACCAAATATCATTGAAGCTATCACATTGGAGGATACCAATCATTTAGCGAAGCAATTATTAGGTAAAAATCCAAAAATTTTCACTTTATTACCAAAAGAAAACAACAGCTTGAATCAATAAAATTATTAATTTTGTTATGGAGTTAAAGTAATAGGCCAGCATATGGGGTATTACTTTTAATCCTATATTTTAGATATTTTTATACGGGTAATCTCTATGTCCTACTCTCATAATTATGATCGGCTTATTGTTTAATCAAACTTTTAGTGACAAAAAGATGCCTTATATAAATAAAAATATGGTTTCCAGTTTAAACCATGAGCCATTAAATTTGCTTAAACAACGGTATTTTATTTATTTTAGGTGTCTAATTATGGCAAGTCTTCTTATTTTGAATCTTCGTTTTCCTAATAAACTAATTTTTATATCTAGGCTGAATTTCTAGATATGAAGGTAAAACTGTTACAATTTATTCTTTATAATAAGAATGATTGTAATTTATAGTTTCAATAAAAAATAAAACAACTTAAACATAGATAATTTCAGGTAATTGAACATCCCAAGGTTTGTTATCAATATGTTGGACTTTTTGGCAAGCAAAAGCAAGTCCAATTGGTAAAATTTGTTGAGTTTGATAATTTGCTAGTAATCGGTCATAAAATCCTCCACCCATGCCCATACGATAACCTCGTTGATCAAAAGCAACTAGTGGTGTAAAGACAATGTCGAGTTGATGGTAAGGAAGTACATTTAATACATTTAACTTTGGTTCTAATATACCAAAGTTATTTTTTACGAGTTGAGTTTGACTGGTATATTTTAAAAAGAGTAAGTTTTTGGTTGCAAAAGGGTGGATAACAGGTAAATAGACGGATTTATTTTGTTGCCATAAATAGTTAATTATAGGTTGGGTTTCGACTTCGCCATCAAATGATAAAAATATGGCGATATTTCTTGCTTTATTAATCGCTTGGTGACAGGCAATTTTTTGATATATAGCGTGTTGTGCAATCTCACGTTCATCGGGAGATAATTGTCGCCGTTTTTGACGAATGATTTGCCTTATATTCATCAGTTTTCACTGTTGTTTAAAAGTAAAAGAGCGCTCCAAGATGTCGTTAGGGTCGTAACCCTTGAACCCAAGGTTCAAGGTGAACATTGTGTTTTAATTTTTAGGTTTCCTTACAAGTAAGGCATACACACCAATTAAAAGTCACTCCGTTCTTAAGTTTAGAATATCGGCTCAGGGGACTAACCCATATGGCGATCATCTCAGAGTCGTATGCTATAATACAAAATTTGACGGATCATACAATACTATTTGTATTAAATTTACAATTCAAGTAGTTAATTATTAGGATTTAGGGCAGAATCGAGTAATTGTTGTAACATTTTTAACCGATCACCAAATTCACTGCTTTTTTCTTTTTCTTTTGAGAGTTCGTAAGAAATGTTTAGAGCGGCAGTCATAATAAGTTGATCACTGCCAACATGTGGAGACTTTTCTCGTAAATTTGTTAAGCGCGCATCTAAATCTTTTGCGGCATTGTTAAGTGCGTCGACTTCATCAACAGGACAATTAAATTTTAATGTTCGTCCAAAAATTTGAATAGTGACAGCTTGAGTTTCCATATTTAACCTATTGATTCATAAAACGATTAATTTTATCGATAATGTGTTTTTTATCTAGTCCTATTTCTTGCCTTATTTCGCTTTGAGAGCCTTGAGAAATAAACTTGTCAGGGAGTCCAATATTTAAAATATCACATTTTATTTTTTTCGATAATAAATATTCACAGACGGCGCTACCTGCTCCGCCTTTGATACTGTTTTCTTCGATGGTGACAAGTATATTATGAGTTTGGCTAATGTGCAAAAGGACTTTTTCATCTAATGGTTTAACAAAACGCATATCGATAACTGTAGCATTGATTTGTTCTGCAGCTTGTAAAACTTCGGTAAGTAAAGCGCCAAAATTTAGTAAAGCAATATTTTCACCTTGTCGGCACAATTTAGATTGTCCCAAAGGAATTGCTGTTAATGGGATTAATGGTGTTCCAGTGCCTTCACCACGGGGGTAACGTACTGCTGCAGGACCATTATGTAAATAGCCTGTGTAGAGCATTTGTCGACATTCGTTTTCGTCACTCGGTGTCATAATGACCATATTGGGTATGCAGCGTAGATAACTTAAGTCAAATGCACCTTGGTGGGTTTCGCCGTCGGCGCCGACAATTCCTGCACGATCGATAGCAAACAATACAGGTAAGTTTTGAATAGCAATATCATGAATTACTTGATCATAAGCGCGTTGCAAAAAAGTTGAGTAAATAGCTACAACAGGTTTTAATTCACTAATTGCAAACCCAGCAGCAAGGGTTACCGCATGTTGTTCGGCTATTGCAACATCAAAAAATTGGTCAGGATAACTATTTGCAAATTTTGTCATACCTGAACCTTCTCCCATTGCTGGGGTTATTGCCATTAAACGTTTATCATTTTGCGCCATTTCGCATAACCAATCGCCGAATACTTGCGAATATGTTGGCGCAACTTTTTGAGTAGTAGGTAATATACCATCATTTGGATTAAATTTTGGTACGCCATGCCATAAAGTCGGATCTTTTTCAGCTGGTGCGTAGCCTTTGCCTTTTTGTGTTATTACATGAAGCAGTTGTGGACCCTTTAATTGGCGAACTTTTTGTAAAGTTGTGACCAATCCATTAATATCATGTCCATCAATAGGACCTATATAATTAAATCCAAGTTCTTCAAATAAGATAGCTGGTGTGACTAATCCTTTTAAGTGTTCTTCAGTTTTTTTAACAAGTTCTTTTAATGGTGGAATATTAGCTAATATTCGTTTGCTATTTTCCCTAAAAGATGTATAGGCTTTACTTGATAATATTTGAGTTAGATGTTGGTTAAGTGCTCCAGTATTTGCAGAAATTGACATATCATTATCGTTGACAATCACTAGCATATCTGGCTTAACATGACCAGCGTGATTCATTGCTTCAAATGCCATACCAGCAGTTAATGCTCCATCACCAATAATGGCAGCTACTTTTTTACCTGATTGTTTTTTTTGTTCGCTAATTGCAATACCAAGTGCTGCACTAATTGAAGTTGAAGAATGACCTGTGGTTAGCACATCATATTCACTCTCATTACGATGAGGAAATGGATGAAGTCCCCCTTTTTGACGAATAGTGAGCATTTGGTCTCGTCGACCAGTCAAAATTTTGTGAGGGTAAGCCTGATGACCAACATCCCAAATAATTTTATCAAAAGGTGTGTGATAAACATAATGCAAGGCTGTTGTTAATTCAACAACACCTAGTCCCGATGCTAAATGACCACTTGATTGACTTACGCATGCGAGTAAATATTGTCTAAGCTCGTGACAAATAGACGATAACTGTGACTGAGGAAAACGTCTTAGATCCTCAGGCGAGTTTATTTGTTTTAACAAAGGGTAATTATCTAAATTCATTATGTAATGCTGTATTTTAGCTAGTTATTAACTATTGCGATTAATAATATAACCAGCAAGTTCCTGTAATGGCTGATTATTATAAGGTATTTGTTTTAGACTATCGATAGCTTGCTGATAGAGTTGCTGGGTTAGTTTTACTGCGCTATCTAGCCCAATTAATGCAGGGTATGTACTTTTTTCATGAGTAAGGTCTGAACCTTGTGGTTTACCCATAATAGATTGCTCGCCAATTATATCTAAAATATCGTCTTGAATTTGAAATGCTAGCCCAATTGCTTCAGCATAGCGATCGAGTATTAGCTGATAAGGTTTAGCTATTTCACCGCATGCAAAAGCACCCAAACGGATTGCCGTTTTGATCAATGCTCCTGTTTTATAACAATGTATTTTTTGCAAATGTTCAAGACTAATTGATTGATGTGTGGCCTGTAAATCAAGTGATTGACCAAGGCACATGCCATTAACGCCACTGGCATGGGCAAGTTCAGTTATCATATTAATTTTAGTTTCAGCATCGATTAATTTACTTTTTGCTAGTATTGAAAAGGCTAAACTTTGTAAGGCGTCACCAGCAAGTATTGCTTGAGCTTCACCAAATTGGATATGGCAGGTTGGTTTTCCTCGGCGTAAGTCATCATTATCCATTGCAGGTAAGTCATCATGAATTAATGAATAAGTATGAATTGCTTCAATCGCAGCAGCGGCTTCATCTAACTTAGAAAGGGGGCAATTAAACATTTGTCCAGTTAAATAGACTAAAATAGGTCGAATTCGTTTTCCACCAGCTAGCAAACTATAACTCATTGCTTGTTGAAGTTGAGATGATTCAATTTGTGAAATATAGGTGGTTAAAAACGAATCAATTCGTTCTTGTAATGGCTTTAAACTATTCATTATCATCATTTGAGAATTCTGACAGTTCGGCGTCACTATTTTCAGATAATAAAATCTGAATGCGTTGCTCAGCTTGCTGTAACTGTTTTTGTCCTGCTTTTGCTAATTTGATCCCTTTTTCAAACTCATTTAGTGCTTCGTCTAATGGTAGATCGCCGTTTTCTAATTGAGCTACAATGGTTTCGAGCTGTTTAAGTGTCTCTTCGAAACTTACTTCTTTGTCTTGCTTTTTTGCCATATTCAATTCCTCTTTGCGTGCGATGAGTATACACTTATTTCCCATAATCGTGAATCTAGGTTTTGTTTATTTACTCTCATTTTCGTTATTCAATTCATCCATTGATAATAAGGTAATATCTGGATTAATCGGTTTTTTAACTTCGATACCCATTTCACGAAATCGTTCAATTTGTCCAATTACATTGCCACGACCTTTACATAATTTGTTCATGGAATTTTGATAGGTTTGTTGAGCTTTGTCTAAACAACTTCCCAGATTTTCCATATCTTCAACAAAGCCACGCATTTTGTCATATAATTTGCTTGCTCTATCGGCAATAAGTTCAGCATTACGATTTTGATATTCAAATCGCCATAAATTATGGATAGTTCGTAATGCAACTAATAAAGTAGTGGGGCTTACTATCATAATATTACTTTTCAGCGCATCGTTAATTAATGTTGGGTCATTATCTATTGCACTTAAAAATGCTGGCTCGACAGGAATAAACATCAAAATATAATCTAATGAATTAATGCCAATAAGTTTATGATAATCTTTTTGACTAAGTTGTTTTAAATGGTTACGCACAGCCGTTAAATGTTCGGCCATTGCTTTTGCTTTAACGTTTTCGTCATCACTATTAAAATGGCGTTCGTAGGCAACCAAGGTCACTTTTGAATCAATAACTACATCACCCCCTTGCGGTAAGTGAACAATGACATCGGGTTGTAATCGTTGATTGTTTTCGTTGGTTAGATTAACTTGTGTTTCGTACTCATAACCTGAACGTAATCCTGAATTATCTAAAATTTGACTTAAGATAAATTCTCCCCAGTTTCCTTGGGTTTTGTTATTGCCTTTTAATGCATTGGTTAGATTGGTTGCTTCTTTACTCATTTGTTCATTAAGTAGTTGCAAGTTACGGATTTCATGCGTCAGTGTGTGGCGCTCTTTAGCCTCTTGCCCAAAACTATCTTGAACTTGCTTTTTGAAGCCTTCTAACTGTTCTTTAAGTGGTGAAAGTAAAAAATCAAGGCTCTGTTTATTTTGTTGTTCAATCTTTTTACCACTCTGTTCAAAAATACGATTGGCTAGGTTTTCAAACTGAGTCGTAAGCCGTTGTTCGCTTTGTTCTAGTATAGTTTGTCGTTCATGTGTTGCACTTAACGTTTCTTCTAAACGCGTTTTGAGTTCACTAATTTTAACATTCTGCGCTAGATTTTGTTGTCGATACTGCTCTAATTCATACTCAAGTTGTTTTACTTGAATTACTAAAGTTTGGTTTTCTTCCTTTTTTTGAATTAGTTGTAGATCGAATAGTTGCTGTAAATTATTAATTGTTGATTGAGATTTTATAGCAAATACAAATAACATTAAGGCAACAATCCCAATAATAATGGCAATCCATTCGGTTAATCCTAAAGCATTGAACATAATTAAGCCCTTTCAAAAGTAAATGACATCACATCATTCAAGCTATTGCAATTTAAGGCAAGCATAATTAAACGGTCTAATCCGACAGCGACTCCAGCACAGTCTGGTAGCCCAGCTTCCATAGCGGCCAGTAATTCAATGTCAATATTCTGAGCTGGTAGGTTTTGATTAGTACGATCTAAATTATTTTGTTCAAAACGCATTCGTTGTTCTTGTGCATTAGTCAACTCTTTAAAGCCATTAGCAAGTTCAACACCTTTGTAATAGAATTCAAATCGGCTAGCTACACGATGATCTTCTGGGCTAATAACGGCTAATGCAGCTTGTGATGCTGGAAAGTTAAATACAGCAATAGGCTTGTCTTGACCAATATGTGGTTCAACACCGAAAGTGAATAAGCATTGTAACAATCCATCTTTATCATAATTATCTGTGTTAAGTCCGATATCAAGCTGATTTGCTGCATTGACTAAGGTTGCGTGATCGGCTTCCAAAGGATCAATATTAAGATGCCTTTGAAACGCTTTTTGATAAGAAATACGTTCAGCAGGTTCACAATCTAAAATGGTTTGTAATAGATCATCGACTTCATTAATCATTTGCATCATATCAAATTGGATGCGATACCATTCTAACATGGTAAACTCAGGGTTATGATAACGGCTGAATTCTTCATGATTACGAAAACATTTACACATTTGATAAATTGGACCACTACCAGCAGCTAGTAAACGTTTCATATGGTATTCAGGGCTGGTAATTAATGACATTTTTTGCCCTTGTTGTTGGTCAAGTTCTCCAGGTTTTAAATATGTCGTGTGGAAAGAGCTTAAATATACGTCTGTTACAGCATATTGGCTTAATGTCGGCGTTTCGACTTCTAATATACAGCGATCAGCAAAAAATTGCCGTACTTGAGAAGTAATTTTTGCGCGCTTAAGTAAATTATTAATAGATGCAGAAGGTTGCCAAGTCATAAAAAATATCCATGGAATTTGATTATTACTAAAAAAAGAAAATAGGGCAAAAGCCCTATTTTTTATTATTGGCGTTCATTTTGCCATAAAGTGAATAGATTGTCGTATTTTTCTTGCTGTTGCCAAATATGACGATGTAATGTTGAAAGAATAATAGGATCTTCTAAAATCGCTAACTGCTTTTCTTTACTTATTTTTTCTAAATCTATTTGTTGATACTGAGCAATAAGCTCATTGCGTTTTTGTTGGTTTTTATCATTAATTCGATGCCGTGAAGTTGATAATGCACAAGCAAGCGCATTGTAGATAGGATCGACTAACGCCATCACAAAACCGTGTTCAACAACCGCAGCTTCGGTTTTAACTAAATATTCACCGGTAAGAGTAACTGCTCTTGCAGGGCGTGTTTCTTCAGGGGTTAAAAATAGTCCTGCTTTTTTTGCCTTCATGCCGATACTTGAAAGCCCAGACACTCTAATTACTAAAGGTGAAATGGTTAAAGGTATTAATATGGCTATATACCAATAAGTAAATTGTGGATTTAACCAGATAATTACTCCTAACCAGATAATACCTAATAATGACAGTGGCCAACAAAAATAAAATGACTCCCCCCATGTTAGAGCGTCGTCACTTCGGGATGGTGACTTCCATTGAATTTTACTGCCCATCCATGCTTTAAGTACAAATTTACTATGAAAGATCATGCGTATTGGCGCTAAAATCATTGACCAAATCATTTCAATCAGTATTGATAAAGTTAATTTAAATATACCGCCAACATCTTTTGCCCCAGTTCTGGCTATAATAATACCGTAGCTGAAGAATTTAGGTGCAAACAGTAAAACCATTGTGGTTGATAATAGTTGAATGGCTAATTGTTCATCCCACCTTGGCCAAGTCGGATAAAATTGGTTAGGTTGGAAGAAATATTGAGGCTCAGAAATATTAAACACCAATAATAATAGTGTCGAAAATATTAAAAATACTAGCCACAATAATGAAGAAATATAAGCCATGCCACTAGTTGCAAACATTAAACGATGGGTCAATTTAATACCGCTTTTGAAGATTAGCCTTAAATTAATTAAGTTACCCATACACCAGCGATTATCACGTTTTAAATCTTCAATCATATTACCAGGAAGCTCTTCATAACTTCCATTCATATTATAAGCGATCCAGACGCCATAACCAGCACGACGCATAAGCGTCGCCTCAACTAAATCATGCGATAAGATATGAATTGGACCCTTACGTTTTTGCAATGGAGATAATATGCAATGCTCAATAAAAGGTTTTAAGCGAATCATTGCATTATGTCCCCAATATTGCGCTTCGCTTAATTGCCAAAAGTGTGTACCAGAACAAAATATATCACTATAAATCTGGTTGGCAAATTGTTGAATACGTCCATAAAGCGTGGTCATTCTTACTGATTTTGGTGGTGATTGTAAAATACCGGCTTTTGGGGTCATTTCCATCATGGCGATCATTTTTAAAATGCAATCACCAGTCATGATACTATCGGCATCAAGGATCATCATGTATTCATATTGATGTCCCCAACGACGGCAAAAGTCATCAATATTACCACTTTTACGTTTTACTCGGCGTTTGCGATGGCGATAAAAAACGTTGCAACCATTGTTTTGTTTTGCTGCATTAAATTCAGCCCAAGCTTTAAGTTCGTTCACATATAGATCGGGATCGTTAGTATCACTTAATATATAAAAATCACAACAAGCTGCGTGGCCTGTTTCAGCTAAAGATTGATAAGTTGCTTGTAACCCAGCAAATACTCGAGCAACATCTTCATTACAAATTGGCATAACAAGAGCGGTTCGATGCTTTGCGTCGATATGTGATGCTGGGTCCTTGGGAATAGGAATAGTGTAACGGTCTTTACCCATGACGGCTAAAATTAGGCCCATAATGCTGGTCCAAAATCCAATGGAGATCCAACAAAACAAAATAGCAAACAGGATAATAATCGCCCCTTGTATGATATAAGGTATTATGCTGTAGATGGCTAATTCAGGATTGATATCCCAATTAGTCATAAAATTGATTTTTTGCCAACTTTGGTATGGTAATAAAGAAGATAGATAAGTGGTTCCATAATATGTTTGTACTACAATCAGCGCAAACATAATAAAGCGTCGAATTATAGCTAAAATATTAAAGTTATGTTTTGACTTGGCAATATAGCGCTGGTTCCAGATTTGAGGTTGAATTGGAACGCGTTCAACTTCAGGATAACTTGGTTGTTGTTTTCGGTCATCAATAAAAGAACTAGTATCGCCAATCTGATTTAAGCGATATTTTAAGAACTCAACATCATCAGGTGATGTTGTATTATTTTCATATTTTTGACGCCAAGCTTCAGCATCAGGTAGATTTGTAAAGTAATCTTTTTTCATATTTTTATCTTATAATAATAATGACTATTACATTACTATTGTGCTGGGTATTGCCCGCTCCAAGTTTCAGAAATCACTTCATTGGTTGCTTGTGAAGCGAGTTGTACACGAATATCCGTTGCCTTTTTACTATCTTGGACGTTGAATCTAACAATTACACGCCATCCTTTTATTATTGGATTGTACTGTGAATCACAGCTTACAATAGAGCCGTTAGTAATACTTGAAATTACTTTGACTGGGTCATTTTCTGATAATGAAGGACCAGCGAAGTCAATCACGTACGCATTAGAGCCATCAAGTTTACGAATTAAATTAGCTTGTTTTATATCGCCGAGTGATAATCGGGTACTAATAGCTTTTGCGATATTATTAGGATAACGCTGTAATTCATGTAATGAATAATGTAATCGATATTTTATATCAAGCACGTCGCCAGCTTTATATTGTTTTTCTGGCACCCAAAAAGTGACAATATTATCGTTAGTTTCGTCTGCTGTTGGGATTTCAACTAATTCGACTCGTCCTTTTTGCCAATCGCCTAAAATTTCAGTCCAAACGCTTGGTCGTTTTTCATAGTGATCATCGAGATCTTGATAATCATCAAAACCTTTATCACGCTGAATTAAGCCAAAAGCTTTTGGGTTTTCTAAACTATACGATGAAAACGATAGACGTTTAGGGTTATTTAATGGACGCCATATCCATTCGTTATTATTTGCTAATATTGATAGTCCATTAGAATCATGCATTGCAGGTCGATAATTTAACAATGGTGATGGTTGATTAGGCCCAAATAAAAACATACTGGTTAGTGGGGCAATGCCAAGTTTTTTTACAGAATCGCGGAAAAAGACCTTAGCTTGAACTGTAACAGTAGTATCAATACTTGGAATCAATGTAATTTTATAAGCACCAGTTACGCTTGGTGAGTCGAGTAATGCATAGATAACTAAATGTTTTTGATTTGGTTCTGGTCTTTCAATCCAGTACTCTTTAAAACGTGGAAATTCTTCACCAGACATTTCTCCAGTGTTAATGGCAAGCCCTCTTGCCGAAAGACCATAGCGTTGATCTTTACCTACCGCACGAAAATAACTGCCACCAAGAGCTGAAAATATTTCATCGTCGGTTTTTGTTGGATTATTAATTGGGTAATGGACTTTAAAACCAGCAAAACCCAAATTTTTAGTATCTAGTTTATCAAGATTAATCTGGCTTAAATCAAAATAGCTAGGATCATATTGTATTGGAGTTATTTGGTTATTAACAATTTCATTAATCTTTATTGGAACATCAAAGTACATTCCTTCGTGATAAAACTCAAGTTTAAAACGACTTTTTTGATCACCCCAGTAAGCTTTTTTATGATTAAATAGAATTTTTTGGTAATCAGCAAATTGTAAAGATGCTAATTCATTAGGAATATTTTTAGATGGTTGAACATAAGCCTTTTTAGATAGTTTTTCAGCTTTTTCAACTACATCATCAAGCGAAAAAGCCCATGCAGAAAAACTAATACAAGTAGCTGAAGCTAAGCAAAGCACCTTGCAAATTAAAGTTTTATTAAACTTATGAATTGGAAATAAATTGCACATAAAAGACTCGCGTTAGTATTATCTAAAAATATTGAAATAATTGATAATATTGTTTTTTGGATCATCTAAGCATTTCTCAACGTAATCCACTTTCATTTCTTGAAGAATGCTTGGGTTTTCGTTTATTAGGAAGTAAGAATAGTCATCTTTAGTAATCTTTGCTTTTAAGGATGAGATATCTTGTTCTGACATTCTAAATTGTGGTCGAAAATATTGTGTTATTTTTGCATTATCTTTTGTATAAATTGCTGCAACGAAATCAGCTGAATATTGGCAATAACTTTTTATATTGTTTTCAGTTGCTTTTATTTTACTTAGTTCCATATTATGTTCGGCTTGGTTTTCCTCAACTACTTTTTTGAGTTGCACATGATACTTTAATTTATATAGTTCATTTAAATAAAAATTCAATACGCAAGAGGAGAGATTATTATTGCCTTTACAATTTAGAATACCTTGTTTAATAATGTAGTTATCGAAGTTTTTATCACCAACAAACCGAATTAGTTGATTTTTAGCATCAACAACATAAGGGTCGTTAGTTTCAGTTTGTTGTTTTAATAGAGATAGTTGCTCTGTTTCGGAAATTGGTTCATTATTTTTTAAAGGTAAATTTTTTTTTGCACAACTTGTGACAAGAATAGCGACAAAGGTGCATATAAGGATATTACTTACTTTCATTTATCAAATTCCATGAGCATATTCTTTAGGTTAATTTTAAAGCGAGCAACTTTGCCACTAATTTAGTCACGTTATTAGTAACAACAGCCACTTATAACGATTATTGTTATAGCGCGAAATTATATACTCTTATTAATTTAAAAAACACTAGCAGATTAAATTAAATTTATAAAAATTGTACTTTATATACGGTCATTTCTCTCTAATGTTTGCATATTTTTTTATTATCGACCGTAAATTTAGTTTCATGATCAACTGAGGGTTTAAATTTCCCCTTTGCTTTTAAAAAAGCGATTAGTTGCTCGGCATTCATGTTGGATTTTGAACAAGTATGAAATATGGCATCTTCTCCAAACTTACTTTTGATAGCATCAAGTAAAGAAGATTCGGTATAATTGTTTCCATTCATCATATGCAATACTTCGTGTCCATGAATTGACATTATAGCCTCCCTGAATTATTGTTCATTTTAATGATTAATTCATTATTTTTAGTCCCGAAAGATAACAGATATTTTTAATAAGAAAAAGAGGTTTGATATTAAAAATATAATAAAGTTTTAATTATTCCCCCTGATTTACATCGGGGGAAGAAATAACAGCAAAAAAGCTGTAAATTCAAGCAAGAATAATCTTTCTTTTATTTTTTAATTGTTGGCTAATTTTGTAATGATTGATTGATTTTCGCTTTTAACCTGGTGAATAACAACAGATATAGTATCAGCAAGTTTGTAGCAAACCTCATCTTTAATTTTGATGATTCCTTCCTCAGGTAACGAGATAATTTCTTCCTTGACTGAGTGAATCATTGAAAGTGGCATAAATGCAAAAGCGCCTATATCACATAAACGAACTCGAGCACCACCACGATTGATATCGATAATTTCAGCAGAAAAACTTTCACCTACTTTATTTGATAAGTATTGAGCATAAAGGTTTTCAGCCATATCACGTTCTGCATAGCGTAATGTTTTGCGTCTTTCATTCATGTTTTTTAATTGATCTTTATCGGGTGCGACTAATTCTTGTGATCGGATAAATGCTTTGATTAATCGATGGTTGACCATATCACCATATTTACGTATTGGTGAAGTCCATGTTGCATAGGCATCAAATCCCAAACCAAAATGTGGTTTAGGTTCAGTTGAAAAATCAGCAGGGCTTTGGAATTTGCGAAGTTTTGTGGACAAAAATGGAGTGTTGTCGATTATACGACGCAACTTTACGTAACCATCGAAAGATAATAATGATTCTTTATCAAATTCAGTGATTCCGTTGTCATTTAAAAAAGTCACTACTTGTTCAATATATTTATTATCAAAACCTGAATGAATATTAAAAATTCCAAACCCAATTTTATTTTTTAATTGCAATGTTAAAGCTTGGTTAGCTAAAACCATGACTTCTTCTACTATTTGATTTGCAATCCGACGAGACTCTTTAATTATTGATTTAACTTGGCGATTTTCATCAAGTTCAAAACGATAATCTCCATTATCTTTAAAAACTAATGCATGATTTTGCCGCCATGTCATACGAATTTTTGCTAAGTCAGCTAAATGTTTAAGTTGCTGTTTAATAATTGGATTGTTAGTTTCTAAATCTTCATTATTTTCTAAAAAATTAGAAACATTGTTATAAGTTAATTTAGCTTTTGATTCAATCCAAGCTGGTATAAAAGTGATCTCATCGCTATTAATATTGCCCGTTTCGTCAATACTCATTTTACATATCATTGCTGGACGTTTTTGATTTGCTTTTAATGAACATAAATCATTGGCAAGCTCTTTGGGTAGCATAGGGATATTAAAATCAGGCAAATAAGTGGTAAAATTTCTGATTTTGGCAATACGATCAAGTTCGCTATCTTGTAATACATAAGCGGTAGGATCGGCAATGGCAACCATCAATTGATAATCTCCTTGTTCACCTTTTGATATCGCAATAGCATCATCCATATCTTCTGTATCTTCGCTATCGATGGTGAAAAAGTTAACATCGGTTAAATCTTGACGGTTATCAAGTTCAGTACCGTTAATTGATAATGAATCGAACTGTGGGGCGTGAGTTTCTAAATCGTAGCGCGCTAACGTTTTTAGCCAAAGTTGATAAGGTGAATTGCTTTCAGCAACAAAACGAACAATTTCGGCAAGAAATTGATTCCGTTCTTCTTGCAAAGGGTGAGAAACAAGCGTTGCCACAACCCAATCGCCTTCTTTTAGTTTTTCGCTAACTTGCTTGTTTATTTTGCAACGAATGGCTAGATTAGTTGACATATTTTCAGGATAAATAACCATTGCACGATCTTGAAAGCCTATTTTGCCAATAAATTTTTGCAATGCACTTTCAATTAATGATTCAGGTTCAAAAGACTCTTTATCGTTATTACTTATTACTGTCCCTGATACCTTATCACCATTGCAAACTCTTTTCATTTTAGCAATAGGGATGAAATAACTTTTTTTATTATCAACATCTAAAAAACCAAATCCTTTTTCATGAGCTCTAATAGTGCCTTCAACGCGTGGTGTTTGCTCATGGAGTTCTTGTTTTAATTGTGCAAGTAGAGGGTTATTTTGAAACATATGGCCTAACACTAGTTAAAAAGTTGGTATTAAATTCTATCATATTTATGCAAATTGTGGTTATTGAATTAATCGGTGATGGTATTGAAAATAGACGTATAATAATGCCACTTAAAATAATTGGTCGAATTAAAGTATGAAATTAAACTATAAATTACAGGGTGATGGACAGTCGATAGTGTTTTTACATGGGGTATTTGGGAGTTTAGATAATTTAAATATGTTAGCGAAGGATTTTATGCAGTATTATCAAACCGTGCAAGTTGATCTGCGTAATCATGGGCATTCCCCTTGGTCTGATAAGATAACTTATCAAACTATGGCTGAAGATGTAGCTGAACTTTGTTATGATTTACAATTAAAAGATATAATATTAGTTGGTCACTCAATGGGGGGGAAGGTTGCTTTGCAATTGTCGCAAATGCTTTCAGATTCTATCCAAAAAATTGTTGCTATCGATATTGCGCCTATAAAATATCACCGTTCGGCCAATGCCACTATTTTAAGAGTGTTAATGTATTGCCTTAGTAACCAAATTACCGATAAAAAGCAGATCATCAATTTAATGGAACAAGTAGGTATTAACATGCCAACCATTCTTTTTTTACTAAAATCGTTTAAGAATGATAAATGGTTGTTTAATATTGAAGCAATTAATTCACAATATGCTCATATATGCGATTGGCAAAATATCTCTCCTTGCTTAAAACCCACGTTATTTATTCGGGGAGGTAACTCTACTTATATTACAAATGAAGCTTATCCAGCGATTTTCGAACAATTTCCTAATGCAAAAATTGAAGTAGTTGAAGGTGCAGGGCATAATGTTCACGCTGAAAAAACGTCACAAGTTTTGCAACTTCTACATAACTGGATAGAGGGATGAATGGTATTTAACTTGCAAACATTTAGAGTGAATTACAAAATAATCGTTGCTGCTTGGCAACTTGTTTGTTAGGTGCATTAACCGTTATAACAACCATTTTACACTGAGCATTATAAGTTTTACTGGTGAGCTTATAGTGCCAACCAGAAGGAATAATTTGGTTTGTGGTATAAGGGTAGCTATCAAGTAGCTGAAAAGCAATTTTGTTGGCACGTAAGTAGTTTGTAAAGTAGTGATGTTTATAAAACAATGCTTGTTGGTAATTAACAAATCCTAACATAATAATTGAAAATAATAGCGTTGCTATCATAACTTCAATTAAACTAAAGCCAGCTATTTTTTTCTTTTTGTTATTCACAATAAATAGCTCTTTTTTCTGGGCAATAATCGAGCCAATGACCTTTTTCAACAATCAATCGATTGTTATCAAAATGTGCGAGTGTATATAAATAAAAATCTTTAGCTTCGCCTCTTACTAACACATACTTATCAATTTTTAATAAAGACTTTTTTATACATGCTTTTAATTGATAAGTGGGTTCAGTCATACAATACCAATTTGTTTTAGGAGTTTGCCAATTTTGGGTTATTGCCCAAGTTAAAGATGAACTAGCTTGATTAAATTGTTGATAGTATTGACTTTCCATTAAAATAGTTTTTTGCCACGAGGTAATAAGTATATTAAAACCAATTAATAGCACCAATCCCACAACCATCAAAATAATTACCATTAAAATAGTGCTAAACCCAGACGAAGTATACATTTGTTTAAAATAGGTTTTCATTTTTGATTATTTCAGTTATGTGATAATTAATCTGCTTGTTTTTTCTTAATTCAGCAGTAACAGATAGACTAATGGCATCGGGTAGCTGTTTTATTGTAAAATCGGTTACTTTGATTTCGTTTGAATCAAATAAGTTTTCCCATTTAGTTCCAAAACAATCTATTGCTCCTGTTTTATAGGCTATATTGTTTTCTTTATAGCGATAGGTAAAAACATCTGACTTTATAGGGGTAAATTTGTCCCAAACCCAAGAATTGCGAATTTCGCTATCGTATCGAAGAACAATACATTTTCCTTGTTTATCGATTTTAATAGCTTTAGCTGTTATTTTTTTGGGGTCATTAGCAATAAAACCAGCTCGTCTTATGTCTTTTTTCATACCAGCTAATCCAAGTTCAATTGCCTGTTGTAAACGTATTTTTTGATAATATTGCATAATACTTGTTTGTAATTGAATGTAAAACGAGGTTATACCCATAAAAATTAGACTTGATAATATTAAGCTAATAAGTATTTCAAATAAGGAATATCCAGATGCTTTTAACATCGAGGTAACCCTGTTATATAGCTATTTTCTGCACAAAAACGGATACGTCCAAGCAAAGAAACAAAAATCCTACTGGTGCCTATTTTATTTCTTAATTGAAAAGACATTGTTTGTGCTAAGTTACGGCGTCCTAAAATTAAGGCATCTTTATTGTTTGATAGTTCACTAATTTCAACAGAATTATCTGGTTTCATGAAATAAAGCACTCCCTCGCTGCATGAGGCAGGTTTTTCATCGTGAGTAATTGCAATGCACCATGGTGAAGTAAATTGATGAATAATGTAATTCTCATTTTTAATCGACGCTTTTATTTGAACTTCATACAAAAAATAACCTAACTGTTTGGTTGTATAAGCTAATTCATTACGCAGCTGTTGCTCTTTCCAATGCTCAACGCCTATTGTGACTAAAATAGCACTAATACAAATAGTTATTAACAATTCTAGTAATGAAAATCCCCAATTTTGCATAATATTGTCTTGGTAACTATCACGATAGTTGCAGAGTACATTTTAATTAAACAATTGGTTATTTGACATTCTAGATTTGTGATACATTGCTCAAATAAATTGTGCTTTTTTCGTTAATACTTTGCTTTTTGTTTTGATGAAAAGCTTATTTAAAAATTACGTCAAAAAGCGGTTGACAAATATATTGATTTTATTAAAATTTTTATTTATTGTTTCCTGGATTCAAACATGAAGTGCAATTTTAAACACGGTGGAGTGAAGAAAGTAGAACGGTGATTTATACTAGCACCTTCGCACCACCACAGTTTGGAGATTGCTATGCATTATAATCACCTTTCTAGGAAGGAAAGATACTAGATTTTTGTATTTATAACTATACACAATATCTATTGAACTCACACACAAGAAAACGGCATAAGTTTAAAAGCCCTGTCGCTTTTTATTCTAAGCGTTAAGACGAATTACACTTTATGGTGCAATCTAGGAACTTAATAAGAAACTTCAATAAAATCAATAGTCAACCTGAGCTATTTTAGAGAAAAAACACATCGATAGCTCCACAATATTAATAAGTTTGCTTTATCACAGCATCAAAATATGCCGATAACGAAGTAAAGCTAGTACGCTAAACTAGGTTGTTGGGCGTGTTTGTG
>NZ_JAGGHR010000026.1:0-5228 GCF_024104075.1 Gilliamella sp.
AGATATTTTGCCAGCTTCAATGACAAAAATAAGAATAGCGTCTGTTTTTGACTACTGTGATAATTAGAAAGATTTAGAGAATAAGATTGCCAATGCTTGTGCCTTGTGCCTTGTGCCTTGTGCCTAATATGAGCGCATAACATTCCACCTGTCAAGTAAGTTTTTATTTTATTTGAATTTTTAATAATTAATCGCTTGTTTAATGAGCGATTAATACTGCAAAAGTGTCTGAATTATAAAATACTTAAAATGACTTCGCTAGTTTTTTGTTACTATTTGTAATACTTTGTTAGCCTTAGGGTTTAAGATGGTTATCTTTATGATATTTTTGAAGACAGTTTTTTGGGTGTTATGTTATGTTTGGTTAAAATAACAAATGAAAAATTAAATAAAATCAATTTTCCTCCTGATCATTTTTGAAATTAATCATTTAAAAACAATTGATTAAACTTCTTTAAAATAGTTTTGGGTAAACCATTATAAAAAATATCTGGATGCCTTTAGCTATAATAATTAAATAACAAAGCATGTCAATTTTGGCTCTGTCTGATTATGGCTATTCCTTTCAGTATTCATTTGCTTTTTTAAGCTTTTGGGTAAAGTTTTTGCAAATTAAAATTTAATTAATCTTTGATAAAAAATTTTTCATCACTCTCAAACGAATAGTTATTTTTTATCTCTAACAATTTGAATTTTATATTAATATTTTTACGATGCCTATCCTAAAACTAGGCAGAATTTTATATAATACTCCACCTAGTAATTTTAGAAATACTTGGTATTCTACTAAATTAGTATTTACATAGTAGATATGTATATTACCTGTTATCGTTTTTTACATCTTCAATATTTTTTAATATTGCATTATTTTAAGGTACAACACAAGCAACTCTAACTTCGCTTTGGGTCAAGTAAGTAATGTTTATATAGCCATCACCGGAATTAACAATATACTGATCATAAATACCAGATGGTTGAGCAGTCCAATAACCATCTCCAGAATCCCAGTCGCTGCCAAAATAGCTACTAGTCCCGTTATAAGTTCTTCCCCATTCATTAAATAATCCACCAATCCAACGATTGCCTTCTTGGTAACTTAAACGTCTTTGATACCAAGCCGAACTTCTTCTTGGTATACCGCCAGTCCAACCAAAGTTATTGGCATTAGAATAATCATTTATATCGGGAATACGATAACCATTGCCTAAATTTTGACAAAAACGTTGTGCATTAGCATAGCCTGCTGACTTGCCTGGCTGGACAATATACCAACGCTCTATTTTAAAACTATACAACAATTTTGTATGGCTACTATCAGCATAGAGTTTAAATAATGATGGAGTAAACACCTTATTTGTTGAATTAATAGAAGGACCTTTTAGTAGTACTTTTAATCCTTTATCACCACCAAAATAGGCTGAAACAGGGTTTCCAAGCCAATCTTCCCATTTAGGCGTCTCATCTTTACTTAATGACAAACTTATTCCAGTACCACTTTCTGCACTTACCGTTGTTCCGTTTGCCACGATTACTTGCTCTGGAGTAATTCCCCCTAGTAATAAATAAAAATACAACCTATCAGCCCCTGTTGTTGGAAAATTCTCAGCAGGATTACTAACATCCAAAACTTTAAATCCTTTATTTGCAACCCAATTAGGACCATCTAAATCATACTCAGATCCCCAAGCTAAGTTATCCACATATAAATTCGGCTGTGCATAACAAACAATGGGAATGTCCATTTTTGGATTAATGTAATAGCTATGCTTATTTCCAGTAAAATCGCTACTATTAGGAATACCATACTGCGTTGATAAATTACCATTAGTTACCGTTAAGGTAAGTTGATAAGGTGCGTCGCAAAGATTTAATTGTTTATTAGGGTTATTTTTGACTTGTTCCGTGATATCCCGACCACTGCTATCTTGCCATTTAATCGTTAATTTGCCAGTTGCATTAATGCCTTCATCCCCGTCATCATCTCGACCATAATTATACGGAGCATTAACCAAATTAGTTAACGAAACTTCAGGATAATTTGAAACAGGCACTATGGTTTGAATATCAGCAAAAGTGTTGGTTATATTTGGCATCTCTATTGGGTTGTCTACACTTGAGGTATCTACCGTCGCATTTGGGTAAAGTGGGCTATTTATGCCTGAAGGTATATAGAGACCATTCGGTAACTTTATACCCAATAATCCTTCAACGCTCATTATCTTAGTTGCGCCATCATCAAACGTTAAATACGGTGCTGTTCCTTGAATAACGCCTGAAGTTTGCGCTGATAATGCCTGTAAACTTATCGAATACGGTAATAATAACAATGGAGCAAAAAACAACAACGATTTTGATAAAAATTTGCGCTTTAGCGAAAATTTGAGATATTTTGCCAGCTTCAATGACAAAAATAAGAATAGCGTCTGTTTTTGACTACTGTGATAATTAGAAAGATTTAGGGAATAAGATTGCCAATGCTTGTGCCTTGTGCCTTGTGCCTAATATAATAGCGCATAACATTCCACCTGTCAAGTAAGTTTTTATTTTATTTGAATTTTTAACAATCAATAGCTCGTTTAATGAGCGATTAATACTGCAAAAGTGTCTGAATTATAGACCACTTAAAATGACTTCGCTAGTTTTTTGTTACTATTTGTAATACGTTATTAGGCTTGAGATTAAAGTATCTATCTTTGAGATATTTTTTGATAATTATTAGTTTCTTAGCTTTAAGCGGTATATACTCCTAAATACTTTTTATAAAAGTATAATCTAAAAAGCAAATCATAGTTGTATAAATTCCCCCATAATCAATACACGACTTACGTAGAAAATTATGGTATTTGTTTTAATATCTTATATTCTTGAAATATCATATATTTAATACATTACAAGATCTTTATTTTTTATAAGTAATAACTCAAATCATAATAAACAACATGAATAATTTCTAAAGTTTAAGTTAATTAACTTTAGTTTTTATCGATATTTTTATCTAGAGTTGTAATGATAAAAAATTTAACATAAAAATAACGAAAAGCCAGGTTAGTTTCTGATACAATAATACAAATTTATAATAAGTTAGTAATGTCATAACACTAAAAAATAAAAGGTTTTTTAATGATCATATCAGACGCTAATAGTGCGGTGTCATCCGTCGCTTATCGGGCAAACGAAGTCATTGCTATTTACCCAATCACACCAAGCTCAACCATGGCCGAGCAAGCTAGCACTTGGGCTGAGTTTAATAAACCAAATGTCTTTGGTGATACACCAAGAGTGATTGAAATGCAATCCGAAGCAGGTGCAATTGCAACCGTTCATGGTTCATTAATGACAGGTGCACTTGCAACTTCGTTTACTTCATCACAAGGTTTGCTTTTAATGATCCCATCGCTGTACAAAATAGCCGGCGAACTGACTCCTTTTGTTTTGCATGTTGCAGCACGTACTGTTGCAACGCATGCTCTTTCAATTTTTGGCGATCATTCTGACGTGATGGCAATTAGGCAAACTGGTTTTGCGATGCTTTGTTCTAACTCAGTGCAAGAAGCGCAGGATTTTGCCTTAATTTCGCAAATGGCCAGTTTTAATAGCCTTGTTCCTTTTGTTCATTTTTTTGATGGATTTAGAACCTCACATGAAGTTAATAAAATCTATCCAATAAGTGATGACCAAATTCGTAATTTATTACCACACGAAGCCATTAAAGCCTATCGCTCACGAGCATTAACGCCTGATAAACCAGTAACTCGAGGTACATCTGCTAATCCTGATACATACTTCCAGTGCCGAGAAGCGATAAATACTTATTATGATAATGTTTATCAACATGTTGTTGATGCTATGGACGCTTTTGCAGCAGAAACAGGCCGAAAGTATCAACCTTTTGAATATTATGGTGCTAGTGATGCTGAGCATATTGTTGTTATTATGGGATCTGGTGCTAGCACCGCAAAAGAAGTAGTTGATGTTTTACTTAAACAAAACGAAAAAGTCGGGGTTGTGATCGTTAGGCTATTCCGCCCATTTTCAGCCAATCATCTGCTCGAAGTTATTCCAAGTACTGTTAATAAAATTGCTGTGCTTGATAGAACTAAAGAGCCGGGAGCACAAGCCGAACCGCTTTATTTAGATATTATGACCGCATTTGCTGAAAGCCTGTCGCGCAAAGAACGCGCAACTATGCCACTTATTATAGGTGGACGTTATGGGTTATCATCTAAAGAATTTGATCCTCGTTGTGTACTTGCTATTTTTACTGAACTTGGATTAGATAAACCCAAACCACGTTTTACCGTTGGTATTTATGATGATATAACTGGGCTTTCTTTACCTTTACCTGACCAATCGATACCACAAAAATCTGCTCTTGAAGCGCTATTTTATGGGCTTGGCAGTGATGGCACGGTATCTGCAACCAAAAATAATATTAAAATTATTGGTGATAATTCTCCTTTTTATGTACAAGGATATTTTGTATATGACTCTAAAAAGGCAGGAGGTTTGACGACTTCACACTTACGAGTCAGCTTAGATCCAATTGATTCACCCTATTTAATTACCAGCGCACACTTTATTGGCTGCCACCAAGATCAGTTTATCGATAAATATCAAATTGTTAATAAGTTAAAAGACGATGGCATCTTTTTACTTAACACGCCGTATAGCAAAGACGAAATTTGGCATAGACTTCCAAAAGAAGTGCAAGCTCAATTAATACAAAAACGAGCACACTTTTACATTGTCAATGCGGCAAAAATAGCTCGTGAATGTAATTTAGGTGCAAGAATTAATACCGTTATGCAGGCGGCATTTTTTCATCTAGCTGGAATTTTTAAAAACGATTTTAATATCGCCCAATTAAAAGAAGTCATTGCCAAAAGTTACAGCAGTAAAGGACAAGATTTAGTTGAAAATAACTGGAAAGCGCTCGACTTAGCTATAGCTTCGCTTGAACAAATACCACTTAGCTGTGTTGACCAAAGCAGTTCAACAATGCCATCTATTGTACCTGCTAACGCGCCTGATTTTGTTAAAACAGTCACTGCTGCAATGTTAGCTGGTTTAGGCGATAACTTGCCTGTATCAGCATTTCCACCCGATGGAACTTGGCCTATAGGTACAACTAAGTGGGAAAAACGTAACATTGCTGAAGAGATCCCTATTTGGCAACCTGAACTCTGTACCCAATGTAATCATTGTGCGGTTGCTTGTCCTCATGCAGC
>NZ_JAGGHR010000026.1:5243-30505 GCF_024104075.1 Gilliamella sp.
AAATGATCAATGCGCCTGATTCATTAAGCTCACTTGAAGTAAAAGCTCGTGATATGAAGGGACAACGATATGTTTTACAAGTTGCACCTGAAGATTGTACTGGCTGTAATTTATGTGTCGAAGTGTGCCCAGCTCGTGATCGTAATAATTTTGAAATTAAAGCCATTAACATGCAATCACGGATCGATAATCTTGAGACTCAACGCACTAACTTTGAGTACTTTACTGCATTGCCTGATCGTGATATCAGCACGCTTGAACGCATTGATGTGCGCACATCACAATTACTTACACCGCTATTTGAATATTCGGGTGCTTGCGCAGGTTGTGGCGAAACACCATACATCAAATTGTTGACCCAACTTTATGGCGAGCATTTAGCCATTGCCAATGCCACTGGCTGTTCATCAATTTATGGTGGCAACCTCCCATCATCTCCTTACACTACTGATCGAAATGGTCGTGGTCCAGCTTGGGCAAACTCATTATTTGAAGATAATGCAGAGTTTGCATTAGGATATCGTATTACTTATAACCAACATAAAAAACGAGCGTTACGCTTACTTGATTATGTTGCTGGCGACATTTCGCCCGAAATAGTCATCGCCTTAAAATCGCCAGAAACCTCTATAGCGGAAAAACGTCAACAAGTCGAGTTATTACGTGAACAGCTTGCACACTTAGATTCTTCGCAATCACAAGAGTTGATGATAGATGCAAATTATTTGGTAGATAAGTCAGTTTGGGCTATTGGTGGCGATGGTTGGGCTTACGATATTGGATTCGGCGGGCTTGATCATGTTATGAGTTTAACTGATAACGTAAATATATTGGTATTAGACACTCAGTGTTATTCCAACACTGGAGGTCAACAATCAAAAGCTACACCGATGGGCGCTGTATCAAAATTTGCTGATTTAGGTAAGCATAAAGCACGTAAAGATCTTGGTGTTAGTGTAATGATGTATGGCCATGTCTATGTTGCACAAGTTGCATTAGGTTCACAACTTAACCAAACTCTTAAAGCCTTACAAGAAGCCGAAGCTTATGATGGACCATCTTTAGTTATTGCTTATAGTCCTTGTGAGGAACATGGCTATGATCTGGCTAAATCGCATGAACAAATGAAAGATCTAGTTAAATCAGGATTCTGGCCTTTGTATCGTTACGACCCACGCCGTATGGCAGAAGGCAAACCAGGATTAGTGCTAGACTCAAAAGCACCAAATAGTGAGTCACTAACTGGTATCTTACTAAAAGAACAACGTTTTCGTCGTTTAGAAACACTTGAACCTGTAATTGCAAATACCTTGCATGAACGTTCAACAAAAATGGCAGATTCTAAATATAAATTCTTACAGATGCTAGCAACCTATTCGGATATTGAGACACCAGCAGATAGCTGACAATAGCTATACATGGTAATTATAAGCCATTATAAAGGGCTGTTATTAATAATAGTCCTTTTTTATTACCGCATTTGAGCAATAAAGCACCAGAATTGTGCATATTCAAATCACAATAGCTCACATAACAACCCAATATCACTAATTTTATGTTATTGAGTAATATACGAATCAATTATCCAATGATCGTTAAAAACTTGGTATTATTTTTGCATGATTAATAATTGACCACATAAAAATTAATTAAATGGGAGGTGAATCATGATATCCAATTTAAACGTTAGTAGAAGAAAATTAATCACATTTTCCAGTGCGGCAATTGCAGGGATATCTATTAATCAATTATTATCTAAAGCTCATGCAATAGAAGCGCAGAACTCGGTTTCATTCTCTCTACCTATGCTTGAAAATGCAGCAACACCTGATATTAACAATCCTGTAAGGCTCAACTTTAATGAAAATGCGCTTGGTATGTCACCACGAGCAAAACAAGCTGCAATTGAGGCTGTACCAAAAGCTAATCGCTATGCCAAAGCCGAAATGCCATTACTTAACAAACGATTAGCTAAATATCATAAAGTCGATGATACTCAAATTTTATTAACTGCAGGATCTTCAGAAGGTATTCGTAGTGCTATTGCTGCATTTGTTAAGCCAAATACTCAATTAGTCATTCCAGAGCTTACTTATGGAGATGGAGAACATTTTGCAAAGATCTTTAATTTAAAAATTACCAAAGTACCAAGTTTGCCAGATTGGCAGATCGATATAAAAGGCATACAAAAAGCTGCCGAAGATTATAATGGATTTTCAATTGTCTATTTAGTTAATCCAAACAATCCAACTTCGACAGTTTTTGCAACAAGTGAAATTGAATCTTGGATAAAAAGTAAGCCTAAAAATACTATTTTTATTGTTGACGAAGCCTATGCTGAATTTGTTAATGATCCTGCATTTGAATCAGTTGATAAATTAATTACACAAGGTTGTGACAATGTTATATTGCTTAAAACATTCTCAAAAATCCATGCTATGGCAGGGTTACGAGTGGGTTATGTGGTCAGTTCAGTTGAAAACGTTAAGAATATAGCTCAATATGTTGCTGGTGAAAAACTGAATTACTGTGGTGTTTGCGCAGCTCTCGCATCAATAGATGATCAACCCTTTTTAACATACTCTAAAAAAGCGGTTGATGTATCAAGGCAAATTATGGAAAAAGCTTTATCAGAACTAGGTTTGCATTATTTAAAATCTCAAACTAATTTTATGTTTCACAAAAGTCCAATTGATTTGAAAGATTATCGAGAACTAATGAAAAATAATTTTGTATTAATTGGTAGAGATTTCGCACCAGCAACAAATTGGTGTCGAATATCGCTAGGTTCGCCGAGTGAGATGCTTTACGTTGCAAATGTAATGCGTGAATTAAAAGAAAAAGGGAAAATTTAAATTAACGGCTTATTCTAAAGCTCTTTAAATATTAGCTAATTTAAAGAGCTTTATTTTTATTATAAGCCGTCAAAATTGAATTATTCATTTAAGATAATGACGAAAAAGATTTAGCTACCCATAATACGACGCGTCATCCAATAATGTTTTTTCCAATAACTATCATTTAAGTTTGAATAAACTACACCTTTTGATGTTGAAGCGTGTAAAAATTTGCCGTCTGCATAATAAATGCCAACATGTAGACCACTACGGCTACGGCCTGTTTTAAAGAATACTAAGTCACCTGCTTTAGGGGTGTTTACCTTAACACCCAACCGAGCTTGCTCAGCAGCACTTCTTGGTAAGTTTTTTGAAAGTTTATTTTTAAAAAAATTCATTACAAAACCAGAACAATCACTACCCGCTAAAGTCGTACCGCCATAACGGTATGGCGTGTTTTGCCATTTTTTATAATGAGATTCTATTTTAGTTAACATGGTTAGATTAGGACTAGGTTTAGTTTTCTTAATAGAAACTTGACGTTGGGTAGTACTACAACCAAACAACATGAAAATAGAAAAAAACAATATAGTTATTAAAAAACGTTTTTTCACGTTAGTACAGTTGTCGAGCAACGTCCCTAATAGTTGATTGTCTTTTTTTATCATTTCTTTTTGTTCCTTTATTTAACGTTGACCAATACGAATAACGCCTAGCCAATTTCAAGCTTTTAGGCAACACGCCTTTTTCCCATTCGGTTTTATCTATTTTAGATAATCTAACTGGGCTAGTGTCCGCATGGCTACGATGATTCAAACTTTCTTTAAGGCGAATTAAGCGCAAAGAAAGAAAACAGATAATAACATCATCAACACTTAACTTTCTATATCCAGAAAGCTGATACCGAACTCTAGAACCATAATGTTTTGCAGTCTGCATTAAACTACCAACTGCGGCACCAATTAACGCAGCTGATCCAAGTGAGATACCTCCGGTCGCTAAATCAATACTAGCACCAATTGTCGCCCCCTGAACAAAGCCTTTAGTCAAATGAGTACCCATCATTTTTAGAGCATCAATATTAAATAGATCAGCATTATAGCGACCTTTTATTAAAGGTAAATTCTCTTCACTTTCTTGATTTGAATCAAATTGATACAATTTTAATAATTCATTGATCGCCATTTGTTCTCGCTTTCTAACTTTATTTTGCATATCAGCAATTGCCTGCACATCTTCTGATTTAGCCATTTCATAAAAGGCTGTAACATCAATGAGTGTTTCGGCAATAATCAGATTAGCGGTTTGATTTCGAGAATTACGAGTCTGTGCGATTTTATCTAGCCAGTTATCTAATATAACCTTAGCAGGCTCAACTAGTAAAGCAAGGCTATGATATAAACGTTCTTCACCATCCAAAGGAGGAAATATAGCGTCGAATCTTATAATAACATGAATCCCAATGCGTGACAGTAATTTTTTCCATTCCTTTTCATTTTGGTTACTGTCTGCAGTAAAATTTAAAACAGCTAATATGGGCTTATCACTATTGGCTAAAATAGCTAATTCATCGTGATACTTTGCCAATACTGGCTCTCGTACATCTATCACATAGATAACCGCATCACTATTTAGCAGTTGCTTGATGACTTTAGCTTCTTGATTAAATACGTTTTCCGACTCTGGGCTTTGTAAAAAAAATGTTAATTTATCGACACCATCAAGTTTTGCATTAGTAGGAAGTAATTGGTTAATATAATCATAAAGTGCTAAACTGTCTTCTAATCCTGGAGTATCATAAAAAATTATTGATTTATTATGCTCAAGTGGCAATGTTATTGATTCAACGTGTCTTGTGGTGCCAGGGCTATCAGATACATTTCCAAAATGACTATTACGAATTAAGGTGCGTAGTAAAGATGTTTTGCCAACATTGGCATGACCAACCACTGCTAATTTTAATGTTGATAGCATTTTACAAAGCCTCGCTTAGCCAGTCAGGTTGAGCCAACTGTAAAGATAATGATTGCCAATTATGGTACTGTTTACCTTGATTAATAAACCAAATACGAGTTTGCTGAGATTTATTAATCAGTTGATTAATAAAATTTAATACTCCCCTATCTGGCGCTCTATCGGTATCAACCGCAATTAATAATTTTTGAGCTGGCGTTAATTGTAAATAATCTAGAATATTACTGCGCTGTTCACGCGTATTTAAAAAACCTAAAAATGAGACAGACTCAGGGTAGTGCCAACTTTCTTGCACATCGATGGCAACCAAAAAATTACCTTCAGCAGCTTCTATTGAATGTGTTGAAAAATGCCACTGGTGACTATTTTGACCTAATTTATCAGCATCTTCAATATTCACAAATAATGACTGCAACCGATTTGCTAATATTTGATAATCAGGATGAGAGATATTAAGCTCAATTCGACGACTACTAATAAGCCAATTAACACCACAAAACACCATACACAAAAGCCGCAACATTAATCCATAAACAATAAATACACCTAACAGCCAAACAGCCCACGATGATCGAATTTCACCAGCACTTAACGCATGTTCGCTTAGCTTTATAACTTCGTCTTTTGGAATTTCAAAGCCAAGTAATGACGGTAAATAGCCTAAATAATGAGTTAAACCAATAATCGTATCAGAACTAAGCAAAGTGGTTTGCCATTCAAAACTATAATGCTTAGTTGAAAATAGCACAACTAAAACTAATAATGCACAACTTAAAATCACAGTCCAAAACAGGTTAAGCACAAACCCAATAAGCCAACGAATACGAGAGCCAAATAGTTCAACAAATGCAGGGATCAGTTGTTGCACTGTCTTTTTTTGAGAAAGCTTTTTAGCCAACCATAACCAACAATGAATCAACAAACTACCACCAAAATTGGAAAAGAGGAAAAACGAACCAAGCCAAATAGTTAGCGTAATTAAATGAACTCCTAACAAACTAAAAAGCGCCCAATACAAATTGATAGGGTTTTGACTTAATGCTCCCAATGCTAATGAACCACCTAAAAAAACAGATAGTAGCAGCAATAATGCAAAAGATAACTTTACCGATCGCAAAAGTACTTTTTGCGCCAAATACAATCCATTTTGTTTAGACAACATGATTGCACGCATCACAATTCGATCTGGAAGCGATATTTGTTCGGCTCTTACTTGTCGGTTGATATCTTGATCAGCAAACTGCCCAAATTCTGTTTCAATTAAATGGATCGTTTCGGTCAACCAGAGTGATTTTAGCTTTTGTCGCATTAGACTTAATCTTCAACATTATAATAAATAAAATATAAAAGAAACGCGACATAAGTCGCGTTCATAAAGTCGAATCAATTATTGTGTAATTTCACCAATTTTACTTAATAAAGTTTGAATACGTTGTTGCCATACTTGCTGATCTTGTTTTAGCTTTTCGTTTTCGTCACGTAGTGCTTTCATTTCATCTGAACTATCATTAATTAATTGCTCTAACTCTTGATTGCCTTTTCTTAAGGTTGCAATCTCTTGTTGTAATGTATTGATAGTATTTATAGTATGTTGGATTCGACTTTCTAATTGATTTAGTATTTCTAATGACATATTTTTCCTCAAGCTCAAATTATTTGGTGTATAATGCTAATCATTATACCGAATTCATTCTAAAATCAACACCTTTTTAAATCTTAAGTTGGAGAAAATTATGCGAAAACCTCTCGTTATGGGTAACTGGAAATTAAACGGTAGTTTGGATATGGCTAAAAGCTTAGTCTCAGGACTAAAAAGTGAGCTATCAAACGACACAGCATGTGATATTGCAATTGCACCACCTGTTGTATACCTTGATTTTGTAAAACACCAATTAGGTGGATCTAATATTATTTTAGGAGCACAAGATGTTGGTATTAATTTATCAGGTGCTTTTACTGGCGAAGTATCAGTTAACATGTTAAAAGAAATTGGCGTGACTCATATTATTATTGGACATTCTGAACGCCGAACTTATCACAAAGAATCTGATGAATTTATTGCAAAAAAATTTGGTGTAATTAAAGAAGCTGGTTTAGTGCCTGTATTATGTATTGGCGAAACCGAAGCAGAAAACGAAGCTGGTCAAACACAAGCTGTTTGCGCACGCCAAATTGATGCAGTAATAAAAGCACTTGGTGTTCAAGCATTTAACGGTGCGGTTATTGCTTATGAACCAATCTGGGCTATTGGAACTGGCAAATCTGCAACTCCTGCACAAGCACAAGCTGTTCATAAATTCATTCGTGATCATATTGCTAAACAAGATGCAAAAGTGGCACAACAAGTAACCATTCAATATGGTGGTTCAGTTAATGATAAAAATGCGGCTGAACTATTTACTCAACCCGACATTGATGGCGCACTAGTTGGTGGTGCATCACTAAAAGCTGATGCTTTTGCGGCAATTGTTAAAGCGGCTGAGCAGGCTAAAAAATAACGCATAAATATGTCGAATAACAAAATAAAAAGACGCTTAATTTGGCGTCTTTTTATCATTTAAATTAATATCATTTTTTAGCCTTAGTCGGATAACGTGAAGGCCAAATTTTTTCGACAGGTACTTGTAAATAATCAGAAATAATTCGTTCATACTTAGGGCAATGGCGATATAATGCGTTTCTTAAAGTATCAGCCTGCAAACCACTAGCTCTAGACAATGCTCTTAAATTTCCGCCTCTAATTTTAATTTCGCCTACAACTCTAGATGGTGCCCAGTCTTGATCTTGCTCTCTCATTATGAGATCCTCTATTAGTTAAATTCTTACTATTGTAAAGATTATCGGTAATACAATGTTCAAAAGATATGAATTTATATAGAACAGAATAACACAGAAAAAAACGATTTAAAACAATAAAAACAATAAAAAAATGGAATAGAGGGAAAAATGCTCGAAAATAAAATAAAAAACCAAACCGAAAAAGAAAAAACACGAACCCTAACTAATACAGGGGTCATTAATTTTAAAAATCGATTAAGCCTAGTGTTAGAAGGTCTTTCAGGTAATGCCTTTGCTAAAAAAGTTGGCATGTCAGAAGCTGTAATAAGAGATTACTTATCAGGCAAAACCTACCCATCACTAAATAGATTAGCTATCATTGCCCAAAAATGTAATGTTCCTATTGAATGGTTAGTAACTGGAAAAGGAAAATGTCGATTATTATCAGATTCAGATACTCAAGATTCAGTATATATTCCATTCCACCATTTAAATAATATGGTGAAATCTTACTCAAAAATCGAATCAATCCCATTTGATATTAATTTAATAAGGCATCAAGGCTGTAATTACGAAGACTTAGTCGCCGTATGGGCAAAAGGTGATAGCATGGAGCCAACAATATCAAATCATGATATTCTTATTATTGATAAAGCGCATTATAAACCGATCGATGGCTATTTGTATGCTGTTGAATATGAGGATCAAATCAGTATAAAACGCATTCAAAATCAAGGAGCAAACTTAGCATTACTTTGCGACAATCCTAAGTACCCAACCATTATTGGGGATAAGCATGAACCGCAAGAATTTAAAATTATTGGGCATGTAGTTTATCTTCTAAAAGATCTTAACTAAAACCCATTTAAGCTTGGGCTAATTACAGCTTTACCGGCTTCGACTGGTAAGGCTGTTTTAATGTATTTAACTCTCGTTTTTTTCTATGAATATCAAGGTAAAAAAATGTCAAAAAGTTTCAGGTAACTATGTGTTTCAGTATAAAATCAATGTAAAGCTATTATAAAAAATAAATTAACTTAACAATCGTTATCAGCATAACTTTATGCTTTTTTCACTAGTTATGCTAAAATTAGCATTAAATTTTTTATTAGTTTTACCTATTAATATAATATTATGCCAAATATAAACACTCGAAAAAAAGTCGTTGTCGGTATGTCTGGCGGCGTTGATTCTTCTGTCTCAGCTTATTTATTACAACAACAAGGATACGATGTTGTTGGGTTATTTATGAAAAATTGGGAAGAAGACGACACAGAAGAATATTGCTCTGCCGCTGTTGACTTAGCCGATGCGCAAGCAGTTTGTGACAAATTAAATATAAAATTACATACTGTCAATTTTGCTGCCGAATATTGGGACAACGTATTTGAACATTTTTTATCTGAATATAAAGCAGGCCGAACGCCAAATCCTGATATTTTATGTAATAAAGAAATAAAATTTAAAGCATTTTTAGAATATGCGGCCGAAGATCTTGGCGCAGACTTTATTGCCACAGGGCATTACGTCCGTAAACGTCAAACAGGCGATAAAGTCGAATTATTACGAGGGATCGACAATAACAAAGATCAAAGCTACTTTCTTTACACCCTTAGCGAAGCACAAATAAGCCAAAGCTTATTTCCAGTTGGTGAACTCGAAAAACCAGAAGTGCGAAAAATTGCACAACAACTTGGTTTAGCTACCGCTGCTAAAAAAGACTCAACTGGCATCTGCTTTATTGGTGAACGTAAATTTAGTGACTTTTTAGCACGATATTTACCCGCTCAAGCAGGTAACATTCGCACTATTGATGGAGAGATTATTGGTCAACATCAAGGCTTGATGTATCACACATTAGGGCAACGCAAAGGGCTTGGTATTGGTGGCTTAAAACAAGCTGACGACACACCATGGTATGTTGTAGACAAAGATCTTACCAATAACGAATTGATTGTGGCACAAGGTCATGATCATCCAGCACTCCTTTCTGAAGGATTAATTGCTCAACAACTTCATTGGGTTGATCGTAAAGTAGTAACAAAACCATTTAGCTGTACTGTAAAAACACGTTATCGTCAACAAGACATAGCCTGCCAAGTAATACCATTAACCGATGACAAAATTAAAGTCATATTTAATAATCCTGTTGTAGCTGTTACACCAGGTCAGTCTGCTGTCTTTTATAAAGATGAAGTATGTCTTGGTGGTGGTATTATAGAAGAACGAATTACAAACAGTAAGGAAGACTAACGTGAATAATAAATACCACCATATTGCTATTGCCCTCGCTGGTGCGGCACAAAGTGCAATACTGGTGCCACAACTTGCTAACACAGGCGTTTGTAATGTTACACTTTATGAACAAGCAATAAAAAGCTTGTTTAAAACCTCGCCAAAAACAACGGATGATGTTTATGATGGTATTAAAAATATCAAAACAGGATTACAAACAGTAATACAACTATTATTATCAGGACAAAAAGAACAAGTCCAAATTATTCGTTACCTGTTTGGTACAATTGGCATTACTAGCAAATTATTAAAAAATAATGACGCATTAGATAAAATTGACCAACGATTAAAACGCATTTCAGGACTTTATCTAGATATAAATGATGAAACTGTTAGTACTAATATTGAAGATCTGTCCTATTCATTAGCGGGAATTTATTCTGATATCATCAGCCCGATATCAACAAGAATAAAAGTTGTTGGCAAAATCGAATTTTTACAAAACACATTGGTACAAGCAAAAGTAAGAACCGCCCTTTTGGGATGTGTTCGATCGGCTATTTTATGGTATCAAGTTGGTGGAAATCGTTTCCAGTTTCTTTTTTGCCGTAAACGCATTTGTAAAGCAGCACAAGAACTATTAGACCAAATTAATTGCGCAAACTAATTTGCACTTTATAACTGATATTTCAAATATTGTAACGGAGTAAAACCGATGGAATTATCTGCACTCACTGCCCTTTCGCCAATTGACGGGCGTTATGGTGAAAAAACCACAGAGTTACGCACCATTTTTAGCGAATATGGTTTATTAAAATACCGCGTTCAGGTCGAGGTTTGTTGGCTACAAAAATTAGCTTCACAAGCAGATATTTTAGAGGTTCCAACATTAAGTCAATCAGCTATTAATCATCTTAATCAAATTGTAGACCAATTTAGTGTGCAAGATGCAAGTCGCATTAAAGAAATCGAAAGAACCACTAATCACGATGTTAAAGCTGTAGAATATTTTCTAAAAGAAAAAGTGAGTACTCATGAAGAATTACACGCCATTAATGAGTTTATCCATTTTGCTTGCACATCAGAGGACATTAACAACTTATCTTATGCGTTAATGCTAAAAACAGCTAGAGAAGCTGTCTTAGTGCCATATTGGAATAAACTCATTGATAAAATCACCTCACAAGCTATCGCTTATCGTGATTTACCACTACTATCAAGAACACATGGTCAACCCGCTACGCCATCAACCATAGGTAAAGAGTTTGCTAATGTAGCTTACCGCTTAAAACGCCAATTACAACAACTAAAATCGGTTGAAATACTAGGGAAGATTAATGGCGCAACGGGAAATTATAATGCACATATGGTTGCTTATCCGCAAGTGAACTGGCATAAATTTAGTGAGAATTTTGTTAACTCGCTAGGACTAAAATGGAATCCTTATACCACCCAAATTGAACCACATGACTATATTGCCGAATTCTTTGATTGTGTAGCACGTTTTAATACCATTATGATAGACTTTGATCGAGATATTTGGGGATATATTTCACTAAATCACTTTAAACAAAAAACTGTTGCTGGCGAAATCGGATCTTCAACTATGCCACACAAAGTTAATCCTATCGACTTCGAAAATTCAGAAGGCAACTTAGGGATTGCCAATGCAATTATGAACCATTTAAGTAGCAAATTACCGATTTCACGCTGGCAACGTGATTTAACCGATTCTACAGTGTTGCGTAATCTAGGTGTAGGTATTAGTTATGCCATTATAGCTTATCAATCAACCCTAAAAGGATTAAACAAACTCGAAGTCAACCAAGACCACTTACTTGAAGAACTTAATCGCAACTGGGAAGTATTAGCCGAGCCAATTCAAACAGTAATGCGCCGTTATGGTATCGAAAAACCTTACGAAAAATTGAAAGAATTAACTCGAGGCAAACGAGTTGATGCAAAAGGCATGCAAGAATTCATTGACTCATTAGATCTACCCGAAAGTGAAAAAACACGACTAAAACAGTTAACACCAGCTAACTATATTGGTTATGCCGTTAGCTTTGTTGACAATTTAGAATAACAACTTAAATCCAAATAGCCTGATACAGTCACACCCTATCAGGCCATATTGACTTTCAGGTGATCATATTAATCACACTAGTGTAGAAATTACTCATTAAATATAAATCACCTAAACAAAAAATAGGGAAATTAATTGAACATTCGCATTGCAACTCGTAAAAGCCCATTAGCGCTATGGCAAGCAAATTTTGTTAAGCAACAAATTTTAACTAATCACCCAAATTTGACAGTGGAATTAATTCCCATGGTAACTAAAGGCGATGTATTGCTAGACAGCCCTTTATCGAAAATTGGTGGTAAAGGTCTTTTTGTAAAACAACTAGAACAAGCAATATTAAATAACGAAGCGGATATTGCTGTCCATTCAATAAAAGACATCCCTGCTGAGTTTCCTGAAGGATTAACATTAGCCACAATTTGCAAGCGAGATGATGTACGTGATAGCTTCATTTCAAATAAATATTCAAATATAGATGAGCTACCCAATGGTGCAATAATTGGTACATCAAGTTTACGACGTCAATGTCAATTGCGTGCAAAATATCCCCATTTACAAATTAAAGATCTTCGTGGCAATGTAGGCACTCGTTTAGCTAAATTGGATAATCAACAATACGATGCCATCATACTAGCCTCAGCGGGTTTAAAACGTTTAGCACTACAAGACAGAATCAAACAATATATTGATACTGACTTAATTTTACCTGCTGTCGGACAAGGTGCTATTGGTATTGAAACCCGAGCAGATGACAAAAAAATATTAGAGATTCTTTCAGTGCTTGATGACAAACATAGCCGAGTTTGTATTGAAGCAGAAAGAGCAATGAATAAAGCTTTACAAGGTGGATGCCAAGTGCCCATTGCTTGTTATAGCCAATTAAATAACAATATTTTATCACTACAAGGCCTTGTTGGACGCATTGACGGTTCTAAAATAATTAAAGGGACATTAGAGGGTAGTATAACTGAAGCCGAAAAGTTAGGAAAAGAATTAGCAAAACGCTTATTAGATCAAGGTGCGAAAACAATATTAAAGGAATTAAATGGCGGATGATTTATGTAACTAGACCCTCTCCAGAGGGTGAAAACCTTACCCAACTATTTGCTCAAGCAAATTTGCCTGTACAACATCTTCCATTTTTTACTATTTCACAAGGCAATGACCTACTAAACTTACAACAACAACTGAATAAACTTTTACCTAACGATATTGTAATCGTTGTTTCACCACAAGTTACACACGTTATTAAAACCTATATTGGCAATCTAATATTACCAACTAATGTTCGGTATTACGCAATAGGAAAAAAGTCAGCACAATTATTTAACCAGCTCACCACAACTAAAGTCAATTATCCAGAACAAGAAGACAGTGAAGGATTATTGATAAAACTACAGCAAGAATCTGTACAAAATCATACTGTTTTAATTTTATGCGGTAATTCAGGTCGGCAATTATTATCTCAAACACTAACAAATCGAAAAGCCAAAGTAAAATCAATAACGTGTTACTGCCGTGAGCCAATCACCTATCCGCCAAAGATATTATCTAGTAATATTGAAAATCAAATCATCATTATTACTAGTCTAGAACACTTAATCCAGCTTGAGTTATATATCAATCTTGAACATAAAATGCATGCTAATCTTGTAGTAACAAGCCAACGAATTTTTGCAAAAGCGAAACAACTTAATTGGCAAAAAGTTCAACTAGTGAGTAGTGCGAATAATCAAAAGCTTTTTAACGCTGTAATGATAAATTATACTATAGCCGATAATATAAATAATCTATGACACTTGCTTATTAAGACAATAATTAAAATTTATTTAAAACAATGTTAACTCTATGTCATAATGCAACATAAATTTCTAGAAATCTAAATGAGGTTATTTATGCCACCAAAATATTACGGTGCCAATGCAACACTTTCAACAATAAACACAACTTCGTTTAGTCAAATAACGATAACAGCGGTTCAAAATGAAGCGAATAACACTATGAAAGAAGATAAAAAAAATCAAACAACCACTCAATCCAATCCATCTGTGGAATCTAAATCCCAACCTAAAAACAGTGTTAGCGATAACACTAAGAACACAAGCAAATCACCCGTTTCAAAACTATCAATAATTGCTATAGCATTAACTGTTTGCTTAGGTGGTTTGGGGCTTTATTATGGTCAACAGGAAATTAAAAAACAAAAAAAAACCATCTCAATATTACAAACTGAGCTGGCCAATTTAAAACAAACAACCAAGCAAAGTATAACAAATGATTTACAAAGTAGTATTACCGACGCAGTTAATAAACAAAATCAGCAATTCAATTCACTAGAACAGCGTATTGATCGTAAACTGAGTGATCAACAACAGCTACAGCAACAATTAACAACTCAAATTAATGATTCACAAAAATTGACAGAACAAAGCTTACAAAATATCAATGAACGCTTAGCAGCAATGTCAACAAGTGATCACAATGTTTGGTTAATTTCACAAGCCAATTACTTAGTACATTTAGCTGGTCGTAAAATTTGGAGTGACCAAGACTACACATCCGCACGATTACTACTAAAAAGTGCTGACGAAAGCCTAACTCAAGCTGATGACCCAAGCCTATTGCCTGCAAGACAGGCAATTAGTAAGGATATTAATTCACTTGCTCAAGTAAGCTTTACTGATACCGATGGCATTATTATGAATTTAATCGGTTTATCAGAATCGCTTACCGAATTACCTTTAGTAGGTAATTATAAAGATATCGATCTTGGCATGACACAATATGCCGAAGATGCTACAAACACACCACAAACAAACATTAACAATATAGCTAATGATAATAATAGTGGGGTATCATCATCGGTTAACGATTGGTCTGATAATTTATTAAGCAGTACCAAGACTTTTATGGATAAATTTATCACCATAGAAAAACTTGATGACAAAGAGAACAACTTTAAGGCTTGCTTAGAACAAGCAGGACAAGACGAAAAACAAATCGTCAAATGCCAAATATTAAAAGCACCACTGAATTTGGAACAGTCGCTTTACCTACGTGAAAACATCCGCTTCCGTTTATTGATTGCAGCGCAAGCCGTACCAAGACATCAAGAACTTATTTACCAACGTGCACTAAATGAAACCGCAATTTGGGTTAATGCTTATTTTGATGGGAATGCTCCAAGCGTTAAAGCATTTATTAATGAACTTGAAAATTTGCAAAATCAATCAATCAGCAATCAAAATGTGCCTGAAAACCTAACTAGCATTGGCGAACTTGAAAAACTAATGCAAACCCGCGTTCGCTCAATGTTAACAAAATAGGAGAATAATAATGATAAAAATACTAATTATTTTCTTAGTACTAGTGGGTGGATTCTTTTTGGGACCATTATTACAAGGGCACCAAGGTTCAGCGGTATTTGAATTTGCCAAATATCGTGTCAGCATGTCATTTAATTCATTTATGATACTTGAATTAGTTGGTCTACTTTGCCTTTATTTAATCTATTGTTTATTGAATAAAATTTTTAATTCTAAAACAGCATTAGGCAATTGGCTACGCTTAAAGTCGCCAAAAAAATCGATAAAACGTGTTGAACAAGCGCAAATGTTATTACTTGAAGGTGATTATAAGCAAGCTGCTAAACTATTTATCAAAAGTGCCAAAGGGGCAAAAAATACCACCTTATCGTATTTACTTGCGGCACAAGCTCAAATTGATAATGATGAATTAATCCCCGCTAATCAGTCGCTAGAACAAGCCGCTAAAAGTTGCCAACCTAATGAGTTATTTGCCTTTCAGCTAGTACAAATTAGATTGCAACTAAAAAACCAAGAATACACAACTGCACGCATCACATTAGACCAGCTACTAAACGAAAAGCCTCGCAATGCTGAAGTACTTAGATTAGCAGATCAACTTTATTATGAAATGGGTGATTATCAAGCGATTATTGACCTATTACCAGCAATGTACAAAGCTAAAGTGTACAGCGAGTCGCAACTAGATCAGTTTAAACAAGCAGCCTATATTGGTCGAATTAAGCAATTATCGACTAATAGTGATGCACAAACACTAGTAAAATGGTGGCATGAACAACCAAGAGCCATTTTAAATAATATGGCTTATCAAAAAGCGATGGCTAATTATCTAACTCAACTAGGCCAAGCAAACGAAGCAGAAAAGATATTAAAATCGATTAGTAAACTTGAACAAAAAGAAAGAACATAAAAAAAATATAACAAAAAAAACAGGGTAATTGCCCTGTTTTAGTTTGAACTCACAATAATGGTTAAAAATTCAGTTATTGATTGATACAGATCAAATCATAAAATAGCGAATTAACGCCATAAAGCACATACCAGCAACCACAATACACATTAGATTCTTAGTCAAAAAGGCAACAATTGCGGTTGGAATTGTCGCTAAGCAATATTCCACATTAAAATCAGGAAAATGCCCCTCCTTTGCCACAAATAAATTTTGCACAAATAGCGCTGTTAAAATACATAAAGGTACATATGACAAGAATTGAGTCACAACATTAGGCAACTGAAATTTACGAACTAATATAAATGGAATCACTCTTGGCAACCAAGTTACTAACCCGCAACCTAAAATAATCAATAAACTATAAGTTGTCATGCTTTTTCTCCATTGCCATACCCATAAAACAACCGCCAAACGTACTGATTAAAATAGCCATTTCAGGTGACACAAAACGCATTAAGAAAATTAGCAAAACAGCAACCGTTAACATAGCTAAAAGTCGATTTTTAAGACTTTTGCTATTATCGCTAATCAATTGCAAATAGAGCAAACCAATAAACATGGCGACTAAAGCATAATCTAGACCAAATTGTGTAGGATCAGGCAACCACTCTCCGATTAAAGCCCCAATAAAACAAGACAAAATCCAAGTAATATAAGCCGTTAAATTAAGGCCATGCATCCAAGCAGCATTAACTGGCACTTTATTTGTAATCGCATTTATTGCCACGGCAAAACTTTCGTCGGTCAATAAGCTACCAATACCAATATTATTTAATAACGATGCTTTGCGAAAAGCTGGAGCTGTTGCCATACTCATCAAAAAATGACGTGAATTAACTAAAAAAACAGTAAAAATAATAGCCGAAATAGGTGTAGCTACTATCATTAATCCAGCAATAATAAACTGCGCAGCGCCTGCATAAACAATAATAGCCAGTAATGTAATTTCGAGTACCGATAAATTTGCCGATTTACCCACAACACCGGCAGCAATACCAATACCGATATACCCCAATAGCGTTGGAATACAAGCATAAACTCCATCTTTAAATGATAATGGCATAGATATTCCTTAATAATAACAATATGCTATAGATTAATATTACCTATATTACAAATACATATTAAAAATGACAAATTAAATAACTTAATTCACAATAAGCCATAATATATTGCCGAAATTTGCTATAATATTGCTTAACTAATATTGATGACAATCAAAATAACTTAATAACAATTAATGTGACAAATATATCTATGCATACAGGAACTTTATTTATCATTTCTGCACCAAGTGGTGCAGGCAAATCAAGTCTGATCCGAGCCTACCTAGCGCAAAAGAATCAACATCAAGCTAAAGTATCAATTTCGCATACTACGCGCGATCCTCGCCCAGGAGAAGCGCATGGTGAACACTATTACTTTGTGGATCACAAACACTTTGAATCCTTAATTGATCGGCAAGCATTTGTCGAATATGCCAACGTATTTGACCACTATTACGGCACATCTAAAGCCGAAATAGAACAAAGCCTATCGCAAGGAATTAATGTTTTTCTAGATATTGATTGGCAAGGTGCAAGGCAAGTACGCCAAAAAATGCCACAAGCAAAAAGCATATTTATACTACCACCTTCGCTCAAAGAGCTTGAAAACCGCCTAGTTAAACGTGGGCAAGACGACAACCATGTGATTGCCAAAAGAATGCAAAAAGCCCGAGCTGAAATTTCACATTATAACGAATATGACTATATCATTATTAACGATGATTTTGACACCTCATTAAATGCCTTAAGTGCCATTATTACCACTGCCAGCCTTGAGCAACCAAAACAAGCTATCATCAATAGGCAATTATTAGTAGATTTGCTAGGGGAATAATTCGAAATAAGATGAAAAAATATCGCCAAAAAAGTGGCGATATTTTTATGGAATAAATTAATTACCTAACGCTTTATCAGCCTGATCATTTTGGATCAACTCTAACTTATAGCCATCAGGATCCTCAACAAAAGCAATAATAGTTGAGCCACCTTTTACAGGTCCAGCTTCGCGCGTTACCTTGCCTCCAGCTTGTTTGACGTCATTACACATTTTAGCAACATCATCAACACCAATAGCTATATGACCAAACGCCGAACCATGCTCGTATTTATCGGTACCCCAATTATAAGTTAACTCAATAACTGAGCTAGTTGTTTCATCACCATAACCAACAAATGCAAGTGAATATTTATATTCAGTATTTTCACTAGTTCTTAACACCCGCATTCCCATTACACGAGTATAAAAATCGATTGAGCGCTGTAGATCGCCAACTCGAATCATAGTATGTAATATACGCATTACTTTGTTGTTCCTTATACGATTAATAATTTGTTTGAGCTTATATGTTAGCATTCAGACAGGCAAACTTTTGTGAAAGATTCATCGATTAGATAAAAAACAATAATTAATTTAATCAAGTTATTTGCTAAAGTAATCCGCTCACCATTGAGATGAGCGAAAATTAGTTGTTATTTAAGGACAATATGTCCAAAACTAATAAAATTAAGCGTTATTTTTTTACACTACTACCATAACGTGGTGATGCGCTAATTTGTTTACCATTAGTGACTAAACGAACAGCTTGACCAACATAAAAATCGTTAGCCGAACCTTTTTGTACAAGAACAATATTAGATCCGTTTTTTTGCTTGATTTCTAACTCAACACCACTAGCTTGGCTAGATTTATTTTGAATAGCATCACCCAAAATCGCACCACCAATAGCTCCTGTTGCAGCAGCTAACACACGGCCAGAACCATTACCAATAGTATTACCTAAAACGCCACCTATAACAGCACCGCCAAGGCTACCTGCTACACTTTCACTTTTACCATTTGACGCATTAGCTTGAATTTTAACAGGTCGTACTGAAACAACTGTACCATAACTTACTTGCTGAACTTGTTTTGCTTGATCTGCTGTATAAACATCGCCAGAATAAACATCACTATTGCTACATCCAGATAAAATTGCAGCTAAAATAGTTAACGTGACGATTTTTTTCATAATTTATTCCTCATATAATAATAGTATAAGCTTTTTATACACAGTTTAGAATAATATTTTTTTTTTAAAACAACAATACCATTTTCATTATTTTATCAATAGCCAATACAATTTATGCTTAAGTTAGGTTATACTCAGCACAAAAATTTATCAACTATGCAATGAATATATGAAACGGTTATTTTTTCTATTAACATTATCAGTTATGATAACTGCTTGTCATGATGCAAATCAAGCACCTACAACAACCGATAATGCTGCCATTAAACAGCCATCGAATGATTGTTTAGATAACAAATCAGCCCATGATTCGCATTTAGGCAAAATTCCTGCTTTAGGATGTCCCGTGAAATAATACAATAGGCACAAGTAACATAATGAAAACTATCGAAATCGACGAAGAATTATACCAATTTATTGCTGGTCAAACTAAACACATTGGCGAAGATGCATCTAGTATATTACGACGTTTATTAAATATAAACCAATCTACATCGGCAAAAAAACAGACTATTGCACAAAAAGAGAATCATTATCCACTGTTTAATGACTTATTAACTAGTGACGCTTTCACAAACGAGAAATCCATTATTAGTCGCTTTATATTACTGCTTAGTGCGTTGTATAACTATAATCCAGCACTATTTGCCATAGCTGCAACATCCTTACATGGAAGCAAGCGAAAATATTTAGCCAAAGATAAACAATTACTAGAAACATCAGGCAAAAACACAAAACCCCGCGAAATCATTGGTACACCTTATTGGGTTATCAGCAACACTAATACTGCCAGAAAATTATATATTATTGAATCAATAATGAGTGACATGGGCATATCTGAAACCATGATAAACCAAGTCACCAACGCATTTTTACCTTAATAGGTTAAATAAAAATAAAAAAGCTAAAAACGTGATATAAACTCAACAGATTCGCGTTTTTAGTCATATAAAGTATTTTTTTATGAAAGAGGAGTAAAAAATGGCCAAGCAAAGCCGCGCAGGAATGTTAGCTCAACCATCAGATCTTATCAACGTTGAAACATTACGCAATAACTATTACCAAATCCAACCTGATACGGATAATGCTAGCCAATTAGTCATTTTTGGTACATCAGGTCATCGCGGAAGCTCAAACAAAGGCACATTTAATGAAGCACATATATTAGCCGTTGCTCAAGCAATTGCCGAATACCGCAAAGCGAACAACATTACAGGCCCTTGCTTTATTGGTCAAGACACACATGCCTTATCAGAACTTGCCTTAAAATCAGTGCTTGAAGTTTTTGTCGCCAATGAGCAAACCGTGGTTATGGCTCGTGATTGGGGTTATACGCCAACGCCTGTGATTTCGCATGCCATTTTAACTTACAATCAAAATAAACAATCACAACTATCAGACGGCATTGTTATCACTCCATCGCATAATCCACCAGAAGATGGCGGAATAAAATACAACCCAACCAATGGCGGACCTGCGGATACTGACATCACCAAACAAATTGAAAACCGCGCCAATGAATTACTGAAAAACAAACTCAATGGTGTAAAACGTGTCACCTTAGACAAGGCTCTAAATTCAAATTACATCCACACCAAAGAATACGAAACCGACTATATCAACGATCTTGAAAATATCTTAGATCTCTCTCTTATCAAATCATCATCGCTCAAAATCGGTGTTGACCCATTGGGTGGTGCTGGTATCACCTATTGGCCACGCATTGCCGAAAAGTATGGCATTAACCTCAATATTGTTAATAACAAAGTCGATCCAACTTTCAGCTTTATGCATCTAGATCATGACGAAGTTATTCGTATGGACTGCTCAAGCCGTTGGGCTATGGCTGGGTTATTAAAATTAAAAAACCAATTTGATTTAGCCTTTGGTAATGATACCGACTTTGATCGTCATGGCATTGTGACACCAAAAGGACTAATGAACCCAAATGCCTACCTTTCAACCTGTGTTAATTACTTGTTCCAAAACCGTCCACAATGGCACAAAGATATTGCTATTGGTAAAACACTAGTCACAAGCTCAATGATCGACCGAGTTGCTAATAGCTTAAACAAACAGTACTTAGAATACCCAGTTGGTTTTAAATGGTATGCCGATGGGCTTTACAATGGCAAACTTGGATTTGCTGGCGAAGAGAGCGCAGGCGCATCGTTTTTAAGAACGAACGGTAAAGTATGGTCTACCGACAAAGATGGCATTATTTTATGTCTGCTTGCTGCCGAAATGACGGCTAAACTAGGCAAAAACCCACAAGAACAGTACCAAGAACTTGAAGATAAATTTGGTGTTTCTTATTATGGACGAATCCAAGCGCCAGCCTCGTTTAGTGAAAAACAAAAACTAGCCAAACTTGATGCCAGCCAACTAACCACCGACAACTTAGCAGGTGAAAAAATCACTCAATGTTTAACCACTGCACCAGCTAACAATGCTGCAATTGGTGGGCTTAAAGTGATAACCAAAAACGGCTGGTTTGCCGCTCGCCCATCAGGAACAGAAGATGCTTACAAAATTTATGCAGAAAGCTTTATAAGCAACGAACATTTAAATACACTCCAACAAGAAGCCCAAGAAATTGTAGCAAAAGCGATTAAATAACCGAAAAAAAACAAACGCAATAAAAAGCAGCAACTATTTGGTTGCTGTTTTTTCACATAATCCTTTTATTAGAAAGATATCAAAACAAACACACAAATAAAATCAATATGTTTTCTGAACAATTTTAAGCTAAAGCGGTAGAATTTTTCATATAAACATCTCTGGTAGAATACTGATTTTATTAAAGTTTTTAAGTTAAATCAAATAACTATTGGTTGATTTTTTTATTGTGGTGAATTAAAAAAATGCTTTTGCACTTTATGCAAAAGCGTAAGCCTTCAGTATTGCTAGTCGAATCGCTTTTTTTGCTTTCAATCATTAAAGTACCCACAGCAAACTTTACCTATTTGAACTTATCTTTACGTTGGTTTTGTCTTTTATTAACACCATAACTTCTATCTACCATCTACACCTTACAAAGCATTAAAAACACAAACAGCCGCAGTATTGTCAACACTGCTCTTCCAGACAGAACGACCTGTTGGGCTTATCTCGTGCCAATAAATTATATTATCATGGAGATCTTTTTTCCTGTCACTTGACCAAAAAGAGGAGCCAAAACCCCCATCAATGTAATTATGCAAAGGTCCCCACTCTGTAAGAAATCCAGCTCCTATTCGGCGTTGATAATGTTTATAACTTGAAGACGGTTTTGCTCCACGTCCAGATTCACCTTCATTAGTCAAATCACTTGTCTGTGGAAGACGATAACCTATACTATTACACCAAGATTCTTGATTAGAAACTATATCTTTTTTATTTCGACTAACAAACCATTTCCTTAATTGAAATCCATATTTTAATACATTACCACGACTATCCTTACCCACTAATTCAAACGTTTGTGGTAAACTTGGCTTGGAAATTATACTGGGAGTATCTGACTGTTTTTGATTACTGCTTGCTGCAGGCCCTGTTAATTTAACGCGTGCTACGACTTTCCTTCTATCGGCATTAGGAATCCATCCATCACTAGCTACAACATTTGTTACCGTAGCAGTTATTCCCCCCAAAGTAACCGCTTTCCAAGTCAACTGACCAACGTCAACTCCACCTATGATGAAATCAAAATATAAATTATCAGCTCCCGTTGTCGGGAAATTTTGACTGTATGAGTCTGGATGGCTTGATTGAACTAAAAATCCTTTTTTGTCGTTCCATATGTCGGCTGGACCAGCACTTAATCTGTCCCCCCAAAACAAATTCGGTCTTACAAAACAAACGGTTGGCGATGCCTTCGGTTTGATATAATATGCTACTTTACGACCTTTAAAGGAGTTGGTGTTTGGTATGCCGTAATAAGTGCTTATATTACCGTCTGTACTACTTAATTCCACTTTATAAGGTGACTTGCAAATATCTAAAACATCATTACGATTAACTGCTTGACCATCACTATCGGTTATCCTGAGCGTTATACTTCCTGTTATTTTAACTCCACCGCTACCTTCTCCATCACCATCATCATCCCCCCAATAATGATAACGTGTCACTAAGCTGTTTATACTTACTGAATTGGTAGATGCTGGCACCAGCATATTAATATCAGCAAAACTTTGGCCATCTATGGGTAACTCAATTGGCTTTGTAGACGAGGAACTATTAATTCTAGGTGTGATTTTACTACCATCGGATAATGTGATAGCCAATAGCTCATCAGTTGTTATAGCCTTAGTCCGACCTTCGTCAAATGTTAAATAAGGCGCACTACCCTGTATAACACCGCTTGTATGAGCCGTTAGTGCTTGAGAGTTCGATGAATACGATAATAACAACAACGGAGTCAAGAACCATACGCTTGAGAATGTAAAGGTGAATTTTAGTTGGATAAATAAATCCGCTAATTTCACTAAAGAAATATCAGTTTGTAAGAGTTTTTGATAATTTGAAGATTTAAGAGAATTTAAGATATAGGCCTGCCTATTTTTGCTCCTACGACAATAATCCATTATATTTCACCTATTAATGAATGTTCCATTTCATTTTTATTAACTTATTAAATAAGCTGATTTTCTATCAGCTGTAAAAGTATAATCTTTTGTGAAAATTTTGGCTAGTTTTTTGGATAATTTATTAATTAAAATATAGTATTAGGCTTAGAACATTTAACCTTTTGCGAAAATAATTGACATTAGTGATAACATCCAAAGCAAAAATTTCCCAACTCGCACTCTAGCTTTACTTAATTATCGTGCATGCTATCGCTATGAAAAAGTAAAATATTGACTTTACAATATTGTGAGATTTTCTTGCTCTAAAATTGCTCAGGTAGACTATTGATTTTATTGGATTTTTTATTTTTAAATAAAATCATATACTTATGGGCTAGTTGTTTATTACATTGAATTTGGCTTTTTAAGAAAGGCACTTTTGTTATTTGATAATAGCTATTTAATAACAACTTATTAATAACAGCTAGTTAATAACAAAAGCGCAAACTTTAAAATTGTCTCGGTCTGGCGTTATTTTGGCTTTTAGTCATTAAAGCACTAGGCTCGCAGGCTTTGCCTGCTCAAAGCCCCAACATGCGCTGGGCTTGGTTCTTTGTTACCTTGTTTACTCTATAACCCCCCGCCCTAAGGATTAAATACCAAATAATAAATGCTAAGGAGTGACACAAATCGCATTATAAATATTCGAATTTAGATTATCATGATGGAATATCATACCATAGGCAGCATCGCTTACGAGGTATGGCAAACCGTGGAATAACCCACCACTTTCACTAATGTCGCTTGTTATGCTAGTGGTAAAAATAGACTTGTTATTGCCGAAGTAATAATAAACCATACCCCACTCCGCAAAAAAACCAGCACCTATATGGCGCTCGTACATATTATTTTTTGAAGATGGCTTAGCACCAACATCTCCTTTACAATTTTCACCCAAAAAACCAGCACAAACTGCATTAGTCAAATCCTTTACCTGTGGAACACGATAACCTACACTATTACACCAAGATGTTTGATTAAAATAAGTATTATCGCTTTCTCCACGATGCACAAACCACTTTTGCAGAACAAATCCATATCTTACTACCACATTTTCATTACTATCTTTACCCTCTAGTTCAAATACCTGCGGTAAATTTGGTTTGGGAATTGGACCTGGGCTGTCTGTTTGTTTTTGAGCATCACTTGCTTTAGGACCTGTTAACATAACGCGAGTTACTTTCTCTCCATTGGGAAGCCACACATCCCACAAATTTACTTCCGTTTTTATCACAGTAGCAGTTATTCCCCCACGTGTGACTGGAGCCCAAGTTAACTGCTCGCTATCAACGCCACTTATGATTAAATCAAAATACAATCCATCACTGCCCGTTGTTGGAAAATTTCGACCATACTGTAACGGCGTAGCTGATTGAGTCAAAAACCCTTTATCTGGATTCCATATATCA
>NZ_JAGGHR010000027.1:0-30483 GCF_024104075.1 Gilliamella sp.
CCGTAGACTTTAATCTTTTGTCTCGTAAGTGCCCACACAGATTGTCTGTTTCTTCTTTTTAAAGAGCTAACAGCTTACATCCCTCGTCAACCTTTCGTTGATTTAGTTCGCTGTCTCAAGGGTTGCGTATGTTACTCACTTCACATGTGAACGTCAACCCCTATTTTAGAAATTTTTAATTTTTTGTGTTGAATGACTGCTTTTTACACAAATTTAGGCATTATAGGGTTATTTTTAGTTGTTTTGTCACATTAATAGCTTTATTAGTAGCCTCTTTAACTGTCGATGCTCTAGCTAACGCAACTCCCATTCTTCTTGTTCCTTTTACTTCTGGTTTACCAAATAAACGTAAATCAGTTTGCGGTTCGCTTAATGCTTTATCAATATTAGCAAAAGTTATTTGTTTGGAATTACCTTCTATTAATAAGACAGATGATGCACAGGCACCATATTGTTCTATAATTGGAATTGGCAATCCTAATATTGCCCTAGCATGTAATGCAAACTCAGATAGGTTTTGTGAAATTAATGTCACCATACCGGTATCATGGGGGCGAGGTGATACTTCACTAAACCATACTTGCTCCCCTTTAACAAATAATTCAACACCAAATACCCCTCGTCCACCTAATGCTTCTGTTATTTTAGTTGCAATATTTTTCGCTTGTTTCAATGCTTTTTCAGGCATCTGCTGAGGTTGCCAAGATTCTCGATAATCACCTTTTTCTTGACGATGGCCAATTGGTTCGCAGAATGAAACTCCGTTAATATGCCGAACAGTCAGCAAAGTAATCTCGTAATCAAAATCAACAAAACCTTCTATGATTACTTTACCCCCACCAGAGCGCCCTCCCTCTTGAGCATATATCCATGAAGATTTAATATCTGCTTCACTACGCAATAAAGATTGACCTTTACCCGAAGAGCTCATAACTGGCTTAACCAAACATGGAAAACCTATCTCTTTTACCATTTGTTCATATTCAAATTCGTTTTCGGCGAAACGATAAGGTGAAGTGGGTAGTTTTAATTCTTCTGCAGCAAGACGGCGAATCCCCTCACGATTCATTGTTAATTGCGTTGCTTTTGCTGTTGGAATAACAGTAAATCCTTCTTTTTCCAACTCAACTAGTGTAGATGTGGCAATAGCTTCAATTTCTGGAACAATATAATCGGGATTTTCCATTTCAATGACTTTTTTTAGAGCATCCCCATCAAGCATATTAACAGTATGATACCGATGAGCTACTTGCATTGCTGGCGCATTAGCGTATCGATCAACTGCAATAACTTCACAGCCAAAACGTTGTAATTCAATCGCCACTTCTTTAGCTAACTCTCCTGCACCACAAAGTAATACTTTTGTTGCAGTCGGTGATAAAGGAGTACCTAATTTAGCCATAATTCCCTCATACACAGTTAATCGTTATATCTCAAGAAATAAAAAATCGGGAAAATTATCCCGATTTTTTAATCAATATTAAGCTTGATAAGGATCACGTAAAATCATGGTTTCATTGCGATCCGGACCTGTTGAAATAATATCAATTGGTGTTTCGGTTAACTCTTCAATTCTTTTGATATAAGCTTTTGCTGCTTGTGGCAGTGCATCATAGCTTTTAATACCAAAAGTTGATTCGCTCCAACCTGGCATAGTTTCATAAACAGGTTTAACTAAGCTCCACTCTTCAGCGGCAGCTGGAGCATTTTTGATAACATCACCATTTGGTAATTGGTAACCGACACAAATTTTTACTTCTTTCAGCCCATCTAACACATCAAGCTTAGTTAAACAAAATCCTGAAACAGAATTAAGTTGTACCGCTTTACGCACAGCAACTGCATCAAGCCATCCAGTACGACGGCGACGACCTGTTGTTGCACCAAATTCATTACCTTGTTTACAAAGATACTCACCAACTTCATCAAATAGCTCTGTAGGGAATGGGCCTGCACCAACACGCGTAGAGTAAGCTTTAACAATACCTAACACATAGCCAACATAACGCGGACCAAAACCAGATCCCGTTGCCACACCACCAGCAGTAGTATTAGAAGAAGTTACAAAAGGATAAGTACCATGATCGATATCAAGTAATGTACCTTGTGCACCTTCGAACATAATTCTTTCACCTTTTCTTCGTGCATCTTCTAAAAGCGCAGGAATATCGGCAATCATAGCAACTAAAATATCAGCTATAGCTAATGTAGCATCTAAAACTTTTTGATAATCTACTGCTTCGGTTTTGTAATAATTGACTAATTGGAAATTATGATATTCCATCACATCTTTTAGTTTTTCAGCAAAAGCTTGACGATCACGTAAATCACCAACTCGAAGTCCACGGCGAGCAACTTTATCCTCATAAGCAGGACCAATACCACGCCCTGTTGTTCCAATAGCTTTATTGCCACGAGCTTTTTCTCGAGCTTGATCTAATGCAATATGGTAAGGCAAAATTAGAGGACATGATTCAGAGATAAGGAGTCTTTCCCTAACAGGAATACCACTATTTTCTAACTCTTTCATCTCTTTCATCAAAGCATCAGGACAAAGCACTACACCATTAGCAATAATGCTAATAACATCATTACGTAAAATTCCTGATGGAATTAAGTGTAATACTGTTTTTTCACCATTAATAACTAATGTATGACCTGCATTATGCCCGCCTTGATAGCGAACAACATACTTTGATTTTTCCGTAAGTAAATCAACAACTTTACCTTTTCCTTCATCACCCCATTGTGTACCTAACACAACAACATTATTACTCATAGACTATTTACTCATTTTGTTAATTATCAGATTTTAATTTCATATATTTAAAAAATTCACTATCAGGACTAATAACTACAATATCATTATCTGTAAAGCTTCGTTCATAAGCTTTTAGCCTTCGTATAAAGCTAAAAAACTCTATATCTTTACCAAAAGCATCAGCATAAAGTTTGATTGCATTTGCATCACCTTCACCACGAATAGATCGAGATTGACTTTCAGCTTCAGATAATATTTTGGTTACTTCTAATGTAGCCTCTGCTCGTATTTCATCAGCTCTTTTAACACCTTTAAAATGTTGATTTTGGACAATATTATTTCTTTCTGCTTTCATTTCCTCATAAATAGAATTAGATATTTCTTGAGGAAAATTAACTTTCTTTAAGCGGACATCAATAACTTCAATACCGAACGGTCTCATACTTGCTTGATTAACATCTAAAGCTTTTTCATCTTTATTAACTTGCTTTTCAATCGAATTACTTTTATCCAATTCTTTAATAGTGCTATTTAAATTATTCTTTACACGAGAGACTATAGAATTATGAGAGCTATTATTTGTATCATTAACAACATCAATGATATTTAATTTTTCAATTTCTGCTCTTAAACAGCTATTTAATCGAGCAAGTAACAAGTTATCGATACTATTACCACTAGCAATAGTTTCATAATATCGATTAAAATCAACAATCTTCCATTGTACAAAATAATCAACAACTAAATCTTTATTTTCACGTGTTCTAAATTTTTGTTCTTGACCGACATTATTAGGACTATTTATTGTTTTTATTTTAGCATCAACAATTTTTACATTATCCATTCCTGGAAATTTAAAATGTAATCCAGGTTCAGATAATCCTATAATTTTATTAAACCGTAAAACTATTCCACGAGTACCTTCTTCAATAACATAAGCGCTAGAAAAAAACACACCAATCAAAATTAATACTATAGGAACCAATAATTTGCGCATGCTTTTCTCCTTATCTTCCCATAAACCGTGGAGTCCGCGTAGTCTCGCCAACTTTAATGGTGTTATTAGTGTTATTGTTATTTTCTTTTGATAATTCCAGCTTTGATTTAGGCTGTTCTTTTACTGTTTCAGACGAGCTCAGCATATTGGAATTATATTCACTATTTTGGTTTGATAACGTCATTGTTTGAGAATTTTTTTCACTCTTATTTTTTAATAGTGCTTCTAACGGTAACACCATCAAATTTCCACTTTTATCATTCACTATAATCTTATTAGTTTTGGTTAATACTCTTTCCATAGTTTCAATATATAAATGTTCTTTAGTAATTTCTGGTGCTACTTTATATTGTGGTAAGATTTTTTCAAAACTGGCCACATCACCTGCAGCTTCAAGTTCTACTCTAACCTTATATGCATTAGCATCAGCTAAAATTCCTGCTGAACGTTCTTCTGCTTGCTGAATTTTTTTCACCTTATCAGCTTCAGCTTGTTTGATTTCTCGCTCACTATCGTCTTGAGAATGAAGCGTTTTATTGTCAGTACCTTTCACTTCATCTGGTAGACGAGCAACTTGAAAATTCAAATTAACAATATTAATACCCATATCATAGGGACTAATGATATTAACTAACTCATCTTTAGTACTACGTTCTAGAGCTGAACGTTCATCAGAAATTATCGCATCAATATTTGAACTTGCCACCACCGTTCTAAGGGCGCTATCGGAAGCTTGGCGCAAACTATCTTCTACATTAGTGACATTAAATAAATATTTTAAAGGATCGCTGACACTATATTGCACATTTATATCAACAAAAACCAAATTTTCACCAGCTGTAACAATAAGTCCCTTTTCGTTGAAATTTCGAATACCCTGTGTATCAACAATATACACTTTATCGATTAAAGTTGGCTTCCAATTTAGTCCTGGTTGAATGATTTCAGATTGAACTTGACCGAAGCGAGTAATTACACCACGTTGATTTTGGTTAATGGTATAAAATCCACTTCCTGCCCAAACTACAATAAGTAAAGCAATTATAGATATGATAATTTTAGTTGTACTCATCGGCAATTTAATTCCAGAGGAACCATTATTATTACCGAAATTATTTTTTTTTAATAATTTTTTAACTTTATCAAATAAACCATCAGATGAATGATTAGTTGGCTTTTTTTTATTATTCCCCCATGGGTCGTTATCTTGTCCGTTATTGCCGGGCTGATTCCACGCCATATTGTATATGCTCCATTTGATAATTAGTTGTTATTTTGCTTATTGATCAAGTATAACAGATCTGGTTCTTGTTTACAGAGGCGATTCCATTCTATAGAGGGAATTCTCACATCTAGATGAAAACTACCATCCTCATTAATAAATTCATTTTCTACCGCATTTAACTGATATAAACGACTTCTTAATCTTGCTAAATAAGCAGGTAAGTTTAAGTGGCAAACTTGTATTTGCTTAGCTAGCCTTTCTTTTAAAGCGATAAATAATTGATCTAATCCTAAACTATTTTGCGCTGAAATCCAAACACGAATTGGTATACCGTTTTCATCTCTATCAATACTTGGTTGTTTGCCTTCTATCAAGTCGATTTTATTCATAACAAGTAATGTTGGAATTTCGTGCGCATCAATTTCGTGCAAAACTTCATCAACAGCATGCATATTATCTAATAAATTAGGATCTGCTGCATCAACAACATGTAATAACAATGCAGCTTGTTGAGTTTCTAATAACGTTGCTTTAAAAGCCGCAATTAAATCATGTGGCAAATGGCGAATAAAACCAACTGTGTCAGCTAAAACAACTTCACCGACATCATCAACAATAACTCGACGAAGCGTTGGATCGAGTGTAGCAAATAACTGATTAGCAGCATATACATCAGCATTTGTTAACGCATTAAATAATGTTGATTTACCTGCATTCGTGTAGCCAACAAAAGAGACTGTTGATAGATCTGCTTTATTTCGTGATTGACGATTTTGATTTCGCTGTTTTTCAACTTTAGCAAGTCTTGATAAAATTAATTGAATCCGTTGACGAATCAACCTTCTATCAGTTTCTAATTGAGTTTCACCTGGACCACGTAAACCTATCCCACCTTTTTGACGTTCTAAATGCGTCCAACCTCGAACTAAACGAGTCGAAAGATGTTGTAACTGTGCTAATTCAACCTGTAATTTACCTTCATGTGTTCTGGCTCTTTGAGCAAAAATATCAAGAATCAATCCTGTTCTATCAACAACACGACATTTGCATAATTGCTCTAGATTACGTTCTTGGGAGGGAGTTAAAGAATGATTTACTAAAATAACAGAAGCATTAAGCTGTTTAACTTTTTCTGCTATTTCTTGAGCTTTACCTTCACCTACAAAATATTTGGTTTGAGGTACTTTTCTTGAGGTTGTTACAATATCGAGAATATCTATTTGAGCCGAAGAAACCAAAATTTCAAACTCTTTAAGATCCTCGATATTGCTCTCTTGAGGGAAGAATACATGGACTAATAAGGCAGATTCACCGCCTTTATATCTCTCAAACAATCAGATTCTCCACTGAAATTCAGCTTTCGCTTTCCTCTTCGGATTGAGATACCAATCCAGAAATAGGTCTAGATGGTACGACTGTCGAGATAGCATGTTTATATACCATTTGGCTTACAGTATTTTTTAACAAAATCACAAATTGATCAAATGATTCAATTTGTCCTTGTAACTTAATACCATTAACTAAATAGATTGAGACAGGAATATGCTCTCTACGAAGCAAATTTAAATAAGGATCTTGTAATGACTGCCCTTTTGACATGAGTTTATCCTTTAAAAATAATTATATTAAGATAAAATAAATACATTTATAAATAATTAATGTATTTTACATACTATTTCAGATACATCTTTAGTATCTACCAAAATAACATAAAAAAAGCTTCTCTTAAACCAATCAACTATAATTAATGCACAAATAACTAAAATTTTAAAAAATTTAAACTAAAAAGGTAAAAAAAATACTAAATACTGACACTAATATACATAACTTTACCTACGAAAAAATTTACAATTGTATATTATTAAACCACTATAAAAATTATCACTTAAAATATGTTTCGGAATATTGAATCCATATTATCATTGTTTAACCACGTAATAGGTTGTTTCCAACCACGAAGCCATGTTATTTGTCGTTTAGCTAATTGACGAGTAGCGCAGATTCCTTTAAAAACCATTTCATCATAACTTGTATTACCATTTAAATACTCCCACATTTGACGATATCCAACACAACGCATAGAAGGTAAATTTAAATGTAAATCCGATCGCTGCATAAGTGCTCTGACTTCATTTTCAAATCCTTGATCCAACATCTGTAAAAAGCGTTGTTCAATACGTTCATGTAATTGCGAACGATCTTGCGGCATAATAGCAAATTGCATAATATCGTATGGTAATGTTTCGCCACTTTCTTGTGTAAGTTCAGTTAGACTTTTGCCTGAAATTAAATAAACCTCTAAAGCACGATTAAGCCGCTGAGGATCGTTAGGATGAATTCGTTCAGCTGAAATTGGATCGATCTTTTTTAGCTCTTCGTGAATCGCTTGCCAACCTAATTTATTAGCTTTTTCCTCTATTTGCTTACGAATTACGCTATCAGCAGCAGGAAGCGGTGAAAGCCCTTCAATTAAAGCCTTAAAATAGAGCATTGTTCCACCAACTAATAATGGAATTCGCCCTTTTTTTAGGGTTTTTTCAATTTCCACAATGGCATCATGTCTAAAATTAGCTGCCGAATAACTTTTTGCAGGATCACAAATATCAATCAATTTATGTGGATACTTTTGTTGCTCTTCTTTAGTCGGTTTTGCAGTACCAATGTCCATACCACGATAAATTAGAGCTGAATCGACGCTAATAATATCAATAGGATAACGATCATAAAGCGCCATAGCAAATGCCGTTTTACCAGATGCTGTTGGCCCCATTAACGAAATAATTTTTGGTTTATTCATGATAAATCGATTGAGTTAAAGATTGCATGTCAATTGGGTATAAAAATGAATCTTGTTGTAACAGATTAATATCCACTTGTTCTAATTGAGCTAGTAACTGAATGGCTTTTACTACACTCCAGTTCATCGTAACACTATCATAATACTGATTAGCTAACCAAGCCGCTATTTGCGTTGGATCTAAAACTTCATTTTTTGAATCAGAAATAAAAGCAATTAAAGCGGGCAATAATTGTTGCCAATTGATAGTACGCAACATTTTAGGAACATTTTGCAAATACAGCTTCGCTTTATCAATATAAAAATCAAAACCTAAAAAATTTAGTTGCGGCTGATAAGAAGAAAGGACTTTCTGCTCCTTATTATTAATTAAAATTGTTAATGGGATAAGCAATTTTTCAGAATCTTGTGACAATAATTTAATCGCAACGAATTTTTGTTGAGCAATAGGCAACTTCATCAACATTAATTTTTGTTGATTATCTTCATTTTTTTCAAGCAATGCAATATCAGGTTGAATAATAGTTAACACCCGTCCAAATGTCACTAATAATGAATTATCAAGCTGCTGTTGTAATGATTGCAATGGTAAATTTCGTTTAGGAAATAATGATTCAATAACCGCTTTTTGTGGTTCAGTTATTTCATTTTCTTCTACCGATAAAAATGGCTTTTCTGGCTCAAGTTGTACAATATTTTGAGAAGAAGATTCAACGCTAACTAACTGACCATACAACGCATTTTCTTTAGCATAATTACTAGGTTTTTTAGGTAATTGGTTACTAGCTTGATAAGGCTTAGAAATCGTCTGTTGATTAAAGATATTTTCTCCAGCTGCTTGCCGATTAGGTGTTATTGTTACTTTTTCATCTGTTACAGATAAATCCGATTCAAGAGCCATAACTATAGCTTGATAAACGAAATCATGAACCAATCTTGCCTCATGAAAACGGACTTCATGTTTAGCAGGGTGAACATTAACATCAACTTGTTTTGGATCTATTTGTAAAAACACCACATAACTTTGTTGTTCATTCGCACGTCTTATATAGGCTTGTCGCAATGCATGATTAAGTAATTTATCTTTGATAACTCGACCATTAACATAAAAATATTGCAAATTACTAACTTCACTACTTGTTACCCAACCTTGAATGAACAAATCATCATGTTGCCAATCTAATTTGACTGCTTTTTGCATAAATACTCGCCCACATACCAATTCTACCCTTTTTTCAAGGGTAGATGAACGGTACTGCCTAACAAGTTTACTATTATGCTGCAAATTAAAAGTAACATCAGGACGTGCTAGCGCAATACGCCGAACGAATTCCTCAATATGCATAAATTCAGTTTTTTCTGTTTTTAAAAAACGGCGTCTTGCAGGCGTATTGTAAAACAAATCAAGTACTTCAACAGTCGAGCCAACAGGATGTGCAGCAGGTTTAATCACCGGTTCCATATCTCGCCCTTCAGCATAAACTTGCCAAGCTTCAGTTTGTTCTGCTGTGCGTGAAGTTAATGTCAATCTTGCAACTGAACTTATACTCGCCAGCGCCTCACCACGAAATCCAAGGCTAATAATAGAATCTAAATCATCTAACTTGCTGATTTTACTTGTCGCATGACGAGCAAGCGCCAGTGCTAATTCATCTTTAGCAATACCGCAACCATTATCTCTAATACGAATTAATTTACAGCCGCCTTGCTCAAGATCAATATCAATTTGAGTACTTCCCGCATCAAGGCTATTTTCAACCAACTCTTTAATGACTGATGCTGGACGTTCTACCACCTCACCAGCAGCAATTTGATTTGCTAATTGAGGAGAAAGAATATGAATTGCCATTAATGCTGTTCTCCAAATTTTGGATTTTGTTTAACGTAATTTTTTATACCTTGATAGATAGCTTTCGCAATCTTATCTTGATGAGTATTACTACTTAGTAAGCGTTCTTCACCTTCGTTAGAGATAAAACCAACTTCAACTAAAATCGATGGAATATCTGGTGAACGTAATACCCCTAAGCTTGCATGTTCTGGAGCAGATTTATGTAACTTTGTTATCCCTTTCATTTCTTTTAATACTTGTTTTGCTAACTCATATCCCACTCGTTGAGAATAAGAAAATTGCAGATCTAATACGGCTTGACTTAAATGAGGATCATGATCATCGCTAAGCGCATCACCTGCCCCACCAAGTAATTGTGACTGTTTTTCATCTTGTTCAAGCCAACGACCAAGTTCTGTGTCAGCTCGCTTAGTTGACAATACCCAGATCGAAGCACCAGTTGCATTCCGATTTGGTGCAGCATCGGCGTGAACTGAAACTAACAAATTAGCTTTATTTTTTCTAGCGATTTCAGAGCGTTGTGAAACAGAAATAAAATTATCACTGCTACGGGTTAACACCCCTTTAAAATTAGGATCTTTATTTAATAAATTGGTAAGTTTTTTAGCAATAGAAAGCGTAACTGTTTTTTCATATAACTTATTTTTCCCTATTGCGCCGGAATCTTTACCACCATGCCCTGCATCAACGGCAATCACAACTTTAGCTGCATAAGCAGAACTACAAAGCAGTAATAAGATAAAAAAAGTGAATAGTTTTTTCATTGTCTTTATATTGTTTATTTCAATTATGATAGATTAATAATCTCACTGCCTTTTTCGCTTATTGCCTGAACGCAAGCAGTACGTTCAAGCGCCAAATAAGTCAAATGAATTTCAAGATCCGCGCTTGGCAAGATCCCATTTGCTTGCTGTGGCCACTCAATCAAACAAATTGATCGCGAAGAAAAATATTCACGAATCCCCATATACTCTAATTCTTCTGGATCGCAAAGCCGATATAAATCAAAATGGTAAACTGAAAAATCATCAAATTGATAGGGTTCAACTAATGTATAAGTTGGACTTTTTACGTTACCTACATGACCTAATTGTTGCAAAAAACCACGACTAAAAGTTGTTTTACCTGCACCTAGATCACCTATTAAATAGATAATAATTGTATCATCATGCTTGGACAAATAGTTTAAACATAGTTTGGCAAGTTTACTACCAAACAAAATCGTTTGTTGCTCATTGCTTAAAATAACTGGTTTCATGATGAATTCTTTGCTCAATAAATAGTTCTTATTATATACTAATAACATCAAAGATGTACTAACCAAAATGAGCTTGATTTTGTAAAAAAGTTTCAGGTAACTATACGTTTCAGTATAAAAAGTGAAAATAATGCTACATACTATATCAACAGCAAACCAATCAGCCATAAATCCACAATTAATATCAGCTCAAGATGTTGTATTGTTCTGGCAAAATGGCGTTATTCTGGCTATACAAAATAATCCATTATTAAATAATATTATAAAAAAAACTAAACACTGTTACGTCATCAACAGCGATATAGAAGCCCGAGGAATAAGCAAAATTATTGATTCAAGGCTTAAAATTATCAATATGCAACAAGTTGTTGAACTTACAACTAACCATTTTCCACAAATGAACTGGGAATGACCATAGGGCATAATGCTAAAACTACCCAGTTTTAAAAAGCATGAATCATGCAAATTTGCAAAACCTAAAACCTAAGTTTAATATAAATCTCAATTGTACTCAGCTCGTATTCAAATTTATGGCTAATTTATTAACACTATCGGAAATCAATAATTATTTAAAAAATGGTGAAGTGATTGCTTACCCTACCGAGGCTGTTTTCGGTCTAGGGTGTGATCCTGATTGTGAATCAGCCGTATTAAAACTGTTACAACTAAAACAGCGTTCAGTAGATAAAGGCTTAATTTTAATTGCCAGCCATTACCAACAACTGATCCCTTATATAGATGAATTAGCTATTACTAATGAACAAAAACAGTTAGCACTTACTAGCTGGCCAGGCCCTGTTACTTGGGTTTTTCCTAAAAATACAAAAACACCTTATTTTTTGACTGGTAAATTCGACACCATAGCAGTACGAGTCACCAATCACCCCTTAGTTTGTAAACTATGCGATCTTTATGGCAAACCAATAGTTTCAACCAGTGCTAATTTATCGAATTATCCACCTTGTAAAACAGCAAGTGATGTCGTTAGCCAATTTGGTGAAAATTTTCCAATATTACAAGGACAAACAGGTAATAGATTACAGCCATCTCAAATCAGAAATATTCAAACAGGTAACATTATTCGACAAGGATAGATATATGCAAAATTTATATATTGGCGTAATGTCGGGAACCAGCATGGATGGAATTGATATTGCTATAATTAATATTACCGCAAAAAATGTCACATCAATAGCTAGTAGTTGCTACCCAATGCCCACCAACTTAAAGCAGCAATTATTAACATTATGTGAAACAAAGCAAACCACATTACAAAATTTGGGTGAATTAGATCATCAACTTGGTGAATTATTTGCCGATAGTATCAATCAATTTTTAAAAGACAATAAAATTGATAAACAACAAATAAAAGCAATTGGTTGCCACGGGCAAACTATTTACCATGCACCAAACGGGAAAAACCCATTTACCCAACAAATTGGCGATGCCAATATTATCGCAGCAAAAACAGGCATAACCACCATAGCTGATTTTCGTCGAAAAGATATGGCTTATGGAGGGCAAGGAGCACCACTAGTCCCCGCTTTTCATAAAGCGGTGCTACAAGATCCACAAATTAATCGTGTAGTATTGAATATAGGAGGAATTAGTAACATTTCAGTATTAATTCCTAACCATACTGTTATTGGTTACGATACAGGTCCAGGAAACGTACTGCTTGATTGCTGGATAAATCAAAACCTAGGTAAAAGCTATGATAAAAATGGACTGTGGGCAAAAACAGGAAAAGTTAATCAAGACTTATTGAATAAATTATTTGATGAAGATTATTTCAAAATACCAGCACCTAAAAGTACAGGGAGAGAGTTATTTAATTTACCATGGTTACATAAAAAATTAATAGGGACGGATTTTAAAGCAGAAGATATTCAAGCAACGCTCGTTGAATTAACCTCTTTATCAATTGCAAATGAGATCAACAAATTATCTATATTAAAAAAATTACCTTGCGAACTTTTAGTCTGTGGCGGAGGTGCTAAAAATCCACTTATTATGCAAAGATTATCAGCATTATTACCATCATGGTCAGTATTAACAACCGATACAAAAGGTATAAATGGAGACGATATGGAGGCAATAGCCTTTGCTTGGCTTGCTTATTGTCGAATCAATAATATCCCATCAAATATTCCCGAGGTAACTGGCGCAAGTCAAGCTGTGTGTTTGGGAGTTATTTATCAATAAACTAAAAAATATATAAATATCGATCAAATCAACCCAAATTTTTGTAACGCTTTAGCAATACCATCATTATTATTAGTATCTGTAACAAACTCGGCTTTTGCTTTTAATTCATCAACTGCATTACCCATAGCAATAGGATGATCAACGGTTAGGAACATTTCAAAATCATTCATACCATCACCAAATGCATAAGTAGACACATCAGTGAACCCTTTATTTTTTAATAACTGAGTAATACCATAACCTTTAGAGCCACCATGATTAAAAACATCAACACAGTAAGGGGTATTACGAATAAAAGTTAGTTCAGGAAAAACATCTCGATAAAGATCTTCTCCAGATTCACAAAGTAATAAAAGCATCTGAATAGGTAATTTTAAATAAACCTGATCATCAACAGGAGGAACTGGTTGCTTAAGATAATGATAAAACTTCTCGGCTGGTTGACTATACTCAGATATACACATCATTTCATCATTATAAAAAGATAAAGGAATATTCGTTTTTTGCTTAGAATACTGATGTATTCTCATTATCACATCTTTATCAATATTATTAGTAAAAACCTTTTCGCCTTTGTATAAAACTACTTGCCCATTCATACCAATAATTGAGTCAATTTGAGTCTTTTGCATTAAATCAGCAACTTCACAAGGTGTTCGACCAGTTGCTATCACTGGAATAATATTATTATGTTTTAATTTTTTTATAGCATTAAGGGAACTGGACAATACATCAATTTGACTATTAAACAATGTCCCATCTAAATCAAAAAAAACAATAGCTTCAGGTTTATGACTCATATTACAAATCCAAAATATTTTTAATAAAAGGAATAGTTAGCTTTCGTTGTTGTGCTAACGTTGCTACTTCAAACTTTTCTAATAAAGAAAATAATGTACGCATATCTCGATTAACACGTTTTAATAAAAATAACCCAACATCTGTTGATAGTTCAAATCCACTTAATTGCGCTCTCAATTGCAAAGCTTTAAGCTTGTCATCATCGCTAAGTTCTTTTAATTGATAAACCTGCCCCCAAGATAATCTAGAAACTAAATCAGGCAATATAAAAGAAATTTGTTTAGGTGGAGCATTTGCTGTTATCAATAATTTACTCACATTCTTTTCTGTCAAACGATTAAATAAATCGAAAATAGCCTCTTCCCAATCCCTATGACCTGCTATTGCATCAATATCATCTAAACAGACTAAATCATAATTTTCTAATCCCTGTAAAATTTCAGGTACCAAATGGTAATGCTGTTTTAATGGAATATAACTAGCTAATTTATTTTGGCTTGACGCATGTAAAAGGTGAGTTCGGCCTGCAACGCTAGCCGCCCATATATAAAAGACATTAAACCCCTCTTTATCTAACAAGGTTTGCAATGAATCAAACAACAACCGATTATTACCTACATAAAAACTATCAAAAGTTTCATTATTAGATAACGGAAAAGGCAAAGGTAACTGTGAAAGAGTAATAAAGTAACCTCACAATACAAATAAAATCATATTAAGTATAAATTTGCTTTTATAAAAATCAATCACTTTTATACAAAAAGACAAACAGATAACAGTTAATAAAAAAATAAAACAAAAAACAATAAAACGATCAAAAATTGTTGTTTAAAATAAAAACAACAAAAAGTTAAAATTTAAGCAATCAAACTTAATTTTTGTGGATAACTCTGTTAAAAATTAGGATAACAAGCTGTTATGATCGCACTAACAACTTAGAAATAGAAAACAGTTGTGGATAAAAAGAATAGTTATACACAAGTTAAAACAAAAAAAGATCCGATCAATTAACAGAATAGACAGATCGATAAGATCCTATAAAATAATCACAAAAAAGAGTTATCAACAAAAAGGATCCGATCTAATAATAATAAAAATAAAAAGATCATCTAAAAGATCTTATTTTATTTAGACCGCGATCCTAATAGATCATTTGACGTAACAAAAAAGATGAGTAAAATCTCCTACCCTGAATAAATCAAATCTCCCGATCTAAATTAGCGATCATCTATACACAAAACAAATACGAGGCTTTTTATGTTTTATCCAGATCTTTTTGATGTCATCATTGTTGGTGGCGGTCATGCAGGAACAGAAGCAGCAATGGCATCAGCAAGAATGGGGCGAAAAACACTACTTTTAACCCATAATATCAATACATTAGGACAAATGTCTTGTAATCCTGCCATTGGTGGTATAGGCAAAGGCCATTTGGTAAAAGAAATTGATGCAATGGGTGGCTTAATGGCACACGCTATCGATCATGCTGGGATCCAATTTAGGATCTTAAATAGCAGTAAAGGACCTGCAGTTAGGGCTACAAGAGCACAAGCAGATCGATCACTATATTGCAAAGTGATCCGAACTACACTTGAAAATCAAGAAAATTTAATGCTCTTTCAACAATCTGTTGAAGATGTGATCATCGAAAACGATCAGATCCTAGGTGTAAAAACCCAAATGGGAGTATGCTTTAAAGCTAAAACAGTCGTATTAACAACAGGTACCTTTTTAGACGGAAAGATCCATATAGGACTTAATAATTACAGTGGTGGACGTACAGGCGATCCTGCTTCGATCGGCTTATCAAAATCACTTCATCAATATCCATTTAGAATGGGACGATTAAAAACTGGTACACCACCACGAATTGATGCGAGAACAATTGATTTTTCAAAATTAGGTACACAATATGGTGATGATCCTGTTCCTGTATTCTCATTTTTAGGTAATGCAAACGAACATCCTAAACAAATTCCTTGCTATATAACAAGCACTAACGAAACAACGCACGAGATAATCCGAAATAGTTTAGATCGTAGTCCCATGTATACAGGTGTTATAGAAGGAGTTGGCCCAAGATACTGCCCATCTATTGAAGACAAAATTATGCGTTTTGCGGATCGTAATTCTCATCAGATCTATTTAGAGCCTGAAGGATTAGATAGCAACGAAATATATCCAAACGGGATCTCAACAAGTTTACCATTTGATACACAATTAGCATTTGTACGCAGTATGAAAGGATTAGAAAATGCTAATATTGTCAGACCAGGTTATGCGATCGAATATGATTATTTTGATCCAAGGGATCTTAAGCCAACACTTGAAAGTAAAGTTATCAAAGGGCTCTTTTTAGCAGGACAGATCAACGGAACAACTGGCTATGAAGAAGCCGCAGCTCAAGGAATGCTTGCTGGTTTAAATGCAGCACGTTTTGCATATGATCAAGATCAATGGTATCCAAGCCGTGATCAAGCCTATTTAGGGGTATTAGTTGATGATCTTTGTACTCTTGGTACTAACGAACCTTATCGCATGTTTACCTCGCGTGCTGAATATCGTTTAATGTTACGTGAAGACAATGCTGATATTCGCTTAACCGAGCTTGGTCGCAAGCTAGGTATGGTTGATGATTATCGCTGGCAACGTTTTAACGAAAAATTTGAAGCTATTGAACAAGAAAGAGCAAGATTACGTGATATATGGGTACATCCTCATATTGAAAGCATTGACGAAGTAAACGCCGTATTAAGTGCTAATTTGACTAAAGAAGCCAATGGAGAAGAGCTACTTAAGCGACCTGAAATGAGTTATAACACATTGAAATCGCTTTCATTATTTGCTCCTGGATTGTCCGACGTACAGGCTGCGGAACAGGTTGAAATTCAAGTTAAATATGATGGATATATAAAACTGCAAATAGAAGAAATTGAACGTCAAAAACGCAATGAAGAAACGCTTATTCCTGAGCATATTGATTATGCTGAAATATCGGGTTTATCGAACGAAGTTGTGGCTAAATTAAAACAACATAAACCTATTTCAATAGGACAAGCTTCGCGTATATCAGGAATTACTCCTGCTGCGATTTCAATGTTACTAGTTTATTTAAAAAAGAAAAATTATGTTAAAAAAGAAACTCATTAATCTAATAGATCAAACCGATCTTTTTATCTCAGAATCACAAATAGATCAATTGATCCATTATGTTGAAATGCTCAACAAATGGAATAAGACTTACAACTTAACAGCTGTACGAGATCCTAATGAAATGTTAATCAAACATATCATGGATAGTTTAGTTGTATCGCCCTATTTAACTGGCAAAACTTTTATTGATGTTGGAACTGGTCCTGGTTTACCAGGTGTTCCACTAGCAATAATTAACCCAGATAAACAATTTGATTTAGTGGATAGTTTAGGTAAGCGTATTCGATTTTTAAAACAAGTTCAGTTTGAATTAAAGCTAACTAATATAAACCCAATACAAAGCCGAATAGAAGTGTATAACGATAAAAAGTTTGATGGAGTTATTAGCCGAGCATTTGCTTCATTGCAAGACATGCTTAGTTGGTGTAAACATCTTCCTAATGAACAAGGATTTTTTTATGCTTTAAAAGGAAGCGATATAGATCCTATTGCTGATGGTTTTACACTTAAACAAAATATAAAATTGACTATACCAGAATTAGATGCTGAAAGGTGTTTGATTATTATACAATAATTTTTGTAATTAAATACAAGCTGCTCTGAAACTTTTTACAAATTTAATTTTTGCGTTTTTTCAGATAATCTTTAATACCATCAACAATTGATTTAGACACTTGATTTTGGAATGAAACAGTCTTTAATTTTTTTTCTTCAGTAATATTACTAATAAAGGCTGTTTCGACTAAAACAGATGGAATATCGGGTGCTTTTAACACCGCAAAACCTGCTTTTTCAAGTGATGGTTTATGTAACTTATTGACTCTTTTCATTCGATTCAAAATAGCATTACCAAGTAATACCCCATTATTTAATGTTGTTTTTTGAACCAAATCTAAAATGGTATTATCTAAATATTTATCACCACTACGGCTAACACCGCCTATTTGATCTGCTTCATTTTGAGTTTGGGCCAAATAACTGGCTGCAGAACTACTTGCTCCACCTGTTGATAATGCAAAAACCGATGAACCACCGACAGAACGATTAGCAAAAGCATCTGCATGAATAGAAATAAATAGATCTGCATGGAGTGAACGAGCTTTAGCAACTCGCACTTTTAATGGGATAAAAACATCTTCATTACGGGTCATGTAGACTTTTATATTCGGTTCTTTCTTAAGTAAATTATAAGTACGACGTGCAATTTGCAAAACAATATCTTTTTCACGTGTTTTATTGTAACCAATAGCGCCAGGATCTTCTCCACCGTGTCCAGGATCAATCACAACAATAACGGGAGCATTTTTACTCTTATTGGTTGGTGTTTTTATACCAGATTGCTTTTTATTGAGATCACCTTTTTTATATTCTTCTAAAAGCGCAAGTAAAGGGTCATCATCAGTGCTTGAAGCTGGTTTAGATGGATAAAGATCCATAACTAAACGATGTTTGAATTTTGCTATCGGCGATAAGGTAAAAGTATTCGGTTGAACACCTTGTTTTAATTCGATCAAAATTCTTACTGTCTTTGGATCTCGTTGAACAACGCGTATAGATTTAATATAAGGGTCGTGTTTTAATACTTTTGATGAGATATTTTTTAAAATTGGATTTAGATTAACATTGTTAATATCAATAGCGATCCTATTAGGATTACTTAATAAAAAGTGCTTATATTTTAAGCTAATATTTGATTCTAAAGTAATTCTTGTATAAGTTGATGAAGGCCAAACACGCACAGCAATAACTTGCGCCATTGCTGCGGCAAAGCCTACACGAGTGACGGATAACAAACATGTAGCAATAATACCTTTTATTAATAGGCGCTTTGTTGGGCTAAATGTTTTTTTCATACCTTAAAAACTTTATTTATTATCAAAATTAGCTGCAGATAATAGCATAAACTAAAGGGATATTAAAAAGAATGATTATCATAATCGACTGTTATTTTTGTAAATAGTCTGTTCTAAATTATCAATCAATTTTTATAATAAAAAAGATTATCAAATTAAATAATAAAAACAACCTTGCTTTAAGTTGTCATTTTTATTTTGTTATAGACCCTATAATAACAAAAGATTACAATATAGCACGCTAAAATCGCGGATTTAAACCCGTTTTCATTTTAACAATTAAATTATAGCTGAGTTATTGATGAGCAAAAAACTACATATCAAAACTTGGGGCTGTCAAATGAATGAGTATGACTCAACAAAAATGGCAGATCTCCTTGAATCTACCCACGGTTTAACTTTAACTGAAAATGCCGAAGAAGCAGATATTTTATTACTCAATACCTGCTCTATTCGAGAAAAAGCCCAAGAAAAAGTCTTTCATCAATTAGGACGTTGGAAGAACCTTAAAAAAAATAACCCAAATATCATTATTGGTGTAGGGGGATGTGTTGCTTCACAAGAAGGCGCCCACATTCGCAAACGAGCACCATTTGTGGATATTATTTTTGGACCTCAGACCTTTCACCGATTACCAGAAATGATTGAGCAAGTTAGAAGTGGTAAAGGTAATCATGTGGTTGATGTAAGTTTTCCTGAAATAGAAAAATTTGATCGCCTACCAGAGCCTCGTAGTGAAGGCCCAACCGCATTTGTTTCAATTATGGAAGGATGTAATAAATATTGTACTTATTGCGTAGTTCCTTACACTCGAGGTGAAGAAGTTAGTCGACCTTGTGATGATGTTATTTATGAAATAGCTCAGCTTGCTGAGCAAGGTGTACGTGAAGTCAATCTATTAGGTCAAAATGTAAATGCATATCGTGGACCGACATTCGATGGTGATATCTGTTCCTTTGCTGAATTACTACGCTTAGTTGCAGCCATTGATGGTATAGATCGTATTCGTTTTACAACTAGCCATCCAATCGAATTTACAGATGATATTATTGATGTTTATCGTGACACACCAGAACTAGTAAATTTTTTACATTTACCAGTACAAAGTGGATCAGATCGTGTATTAAACTTAATGAAACGTACGCATACTGCACTTGAATATAAATCAATTATTCGAAAACTACGCAAAGTACGACCAGATATTCAAATTAGCTCCGATTTTATTGTTGGTTTCCCAGGTGAAACACAAGAAGACTTTGAACAAACCATGAAGTTAATTGCCGATGTTAATTTTGATTTAAGTTACAGTTTTGTCTATTCAGCACGTCCAGGTACGCCAGCTGCTGAAATGGAAGATAATGTTTCGGAAGAAGAAAAAAAACAAAGACTATACATTCTTCAAGAGCGAATTAACCAACAAGCTATGCAATTTAGCCGTCGTATGTTAAATACCGTGCAACGTATTTTGGTTGAAGGTCCATCCAAAAAAGATCTTATGGAATTAACAGGCCGAACTGAAAATAATAGAATTGTTAACTTTGAAGGTCGCCCTGAAATGATTGGTAAATTTGTTGACGTTGAAATTACCGATGTTTATCCAAATTCATTGCGTGGCAAAGTAGTTAGAACTGAAGATGAAATGGATCTACGCGTAAGCGAATCACCAATGTCAGTTATATCTCGAACCCGAAAGGAAAATGATTTAGGTGTTGGTATTTATCAACCATAAAAACAAAACGTAAAATATTTAGTTATTTATTTTAAATAGAAATTAAAAAGTTATTAAATAAGAAAATAGGAAAGAAAAAATGTTTATTATTTTTGGTACTCGTGGAAGAGAAATCAACGAACGTGGTGGACAATTTAATTGTCCTAATTGTTGCTCACAACAAAATATTACTACTGACGAAAAACAACAGAAATACACACAAATAAAAGTAGCAAAATATTTTACATTATTTTTTATTCCTATTTTTAGTTACTCTACCTTAGGTCGTTATATAAAATGTAATCAATGCAATAACGATTATAACGAAAATGTGCTCGACTATGTACCGCCAACATTTGAAGAACAAATAGCTTCATATGTTGAACAAGAGTTAAAAAGTGGAACACCTATTTCAATGTTGGTTAATAAATTGAAATCACAAGGATTTGATGAAAATCAATCAACAAGTGCAGTAAATAATGTTGTTAACGGAAATATAGTTTCTTGTCATCAATGTAAAATGGATTTTATAAAAGGCGTTGAAAAATGTTCTTTATGTGAACAGCGTCTGAGCAATTAAAATTAATTGAATAGAGGTTTTATTTTTGAATATTACAACACAAGAAACCATACTTGAGCCCGCTGATAATCAGCGGCTTAATAGTCTTTGTGGTCCTTATAATGACAATATAAAACAGTTAGAACGTCGGCTTGGTATTGAAATTAATCATCGAGGTAATTTATTTTCAATAACTGGCGATGATATTTGTGTTCGGGCGACTATTGATATTTTGCAATCTCTTTATAAACAAACCACAATCAAAGACAAAATAATTGATATTGAACCAGAACAAATTCATTTAGCTATCAAAGAGACAGGTGCGCTTAAAAAAGTGAGTGAACACTTACCTAGTTATGTTGATCATCAAGGCGGAAAGCTAGTGATGATAAAAACTAAGCGAGGTATAATCAAACCCCGAACAGCGAACCAAGCACAATACATAGCTCATGTTTTGGATTACGACATTTCTTTTGGTATAGGACCTGCTGGAACAGGTAAAACTTATTTAGCGGTAGCAGCTGCCGTTGATGCGCTCGAAAAACAACAAATTCGTCGTATTGTACTAACTCGACCAGCAGTCGAAGCTGGTGAAAAACTTGGCTTTTTACCAGGCGATTTAAGCCAAAAAGTGGATCCTTACTTACGTCCACTTTATGATGCTTTATTTGAAATGTTAGGTTTTGAAAAAGTCGAAAAACTAATTGAAAAAAGTGTGATTGAAGTGGCGCCACTCGCTTATATGCGTGGACGCACATTAAATGATGCATTTATTATTCTTGATGAAAGCCAAAATACAACGATTGAACAAATGAAAATGTTTTTAACTCGAATTGGTTTTAATTCGAAAGCGGTAATAACAGGTGATATTACTCAAATCGATTTACCACGTAATCAAAAATCTGGGTTACGTCATGCAATAGAAGTATTAAGCCAAGTTGATGAAATTAGTTTTAATTTTTTTAATAGTGAAGATGTCGTGCGCCACCCAGTAGTTGCTAGAATTGTTAATGCTTACGAAAAATGGGAAGAACAGCAACATATGCAACATAAGTTGCAGCATACAGAAAGAAGTATTTAGAGGAGTACTATTATCTCTATCTCAAGTAAAAAAAAGAAAACTAAGATTCGAGATCATTCCGCGGAAGCAAATTTGTTTTTACGCCGAGCACTGTTTTCTTTTATTGTCATTATTATTTTAATTATCATATTGATTGCAAACTTAGCTGGTTTACAGATTTTGAATTATAGCTATTACACTACTAAATCTAATGATAATCGTATTGAAATTATTCCTATTCCACCTAATCGTGGCATGATTTATGATCGTAATGGTACGCCATTAGCGATTAATAATATTACATATCAATTAAATATTATTCCTGATAAAACTAAAAACCTCAATGAACAATTTGAGCAATTAAAAAAGATTGTTGATTTGACAGATGAAGATATTGAAACATTTCAAAAAGAACGGCGCAATTATAGAGCTCATCGTCCAGTACCGCTAAAAGATAATTTAACCGAAAAACAAATAGCTCGTTTTGTTGTAGATCAACATCGTTTTCCGTTTGTTTCTATTGTAGGTATACAGCATCGTTATTATCCTTATGGATCATCACTGACCCATATTCTTGGCTATATCTCTAAAATTAATAGCCAAGATAAACAGCGATTAGAAGATGAAAATAAAGCAAGTGATTATGTGGCAACTTTTAATATTGGTAAAATGGGAATAGAAAAGTACTACGAAGACGTATTACACGGAACCCCTGGTTATGAAAAGGTTGAAGTTAACAGCCGAGGTAGAATTGTACGCCAGCTAAATCAACATCCACCACAAGCAGGTGAGGATATCTATTTATCTATTAACCTAAAATTACAGCTTTATATAGAGCAATTACTGGCTGGACGTAAAGCGGCAGTGGTAGCTATTGACCCTAATAATGGTGAAATTTTATCCTTGGTTTCTAGTCCAAGTTATGATTCCAACGCTTTTGTTGGTGGTATATCAAGTACTAAATATAGCGAATTACTCAAAGATCCTAGTAAGCCACTTTTTAATCGAGCTTTATTAGGTGCTTATCCACCAGCTTCAACAGTTAAGCCTTTTATTTCCATTGCGGCCTTAAGTGAAGGAGTGATCACACCAAAAAGTGTGGTTAATGATCCTGGTTGGTGGCAATTACCTGGTACTGAACGGCGTTATCGTGATTGGTTAAAATGGGGACACGGTCGAGTTGATGTATTAAGGGCTATTGAAGAATCAGTTGATACCTACTTTTATCAAGTTGCTTATGATATGGGCATTGACCGCCTAAATCTGTGGATGACTAAATTTGGTTATGGTGAACGAACAGGTATAGATATTTCACCAAACGAAGAAACACGAGCAGTTATGCCTAGTCGTGAATGGAAAATCAAACGCCATAAAAAATCTTGGTTGCAAGGCGATACTATACCAGTTGGTATCGGTCAAGGTTATTGGACAGCAACACCTATCCAAATGGCAAAAGCATTAACCACGTTAATTAATAATGGTAAAACTTATACTCCGCATTTTTTATTATATAAAAAGAGCGATATTTTAAATTCAGATGAACATCAACCAACAATTAATCCTGAAAAATACATAGAAGATAATAGTTTAGTTAATGTTAAATCAATTTATTGGGATTTAGCTAAAGAAGGTATGCATCGTGTCATGTTTGGATCACGAGGAACGGCACGTAAAATTTATGCAGATGCAAAATATCAAGCGGCTGGCAAATCAGGTACCGCACAAGTTTATGGCTTAAAACAAGATGAAGTTTATAACGCTCATAAGATCCCTGAACATTTACGCGATCACGCGTTATTTATTGCTTATGCTCCTTACGATAATCCAAAAATTGCCTTAGCCATTGTTTTAGAAAATGGCGGTGGCGGAAGCTCAAACGGCGGTGCAGTAGCTCGTAAAATATTAGATTTTTATCTTCTTGGAAATAACTCAACAGAGCTAGATGACCCATCACCAAATACAGGAGCTGAAGATTAATAATGAATAATAGTAAAAAATCTTTTTGGCAAAAAATACATATTGATCCCTTATTTTTTTTATTTATTACTTTATTACTAGGTTATAGTCTTTATATACTTTGGAGTGCTAGTGGGCAAAATATTGATATGATGCAAAAGCGAGTAATACAAATATTACTTGGCTATACTGTAATGATTACGCTGGCACAATTTTCGCCCAGAACTTATGAAAAATGGTCACCATATCTGTATGTTGTTTGCATTATCATCCTATTATTAGTAGATATTTTTGGATATACCAGTAAAGGCGCACAGCGCTGGTTAGATTTAGGTATTTTGCGATTTCAACCTTCTGAAATAGCCAAAATAGCCGTACCATTAATGGTTGCAAAGTTCATTCATCGTGATGGATGCCCACCGCCATTAAAAACCACATTACAAACACTTGGTATAATTGGAGTGCCTACATTACTTGTTGCTATGCAACCAGATCTAGGCACAGCAATATTGATTATTATGTCAGGAATTTTTATTATTTTTTTAGCAGGCATTAATTGGCGCTATATTCTTATTGCATTAATTTTAATTGCTATATTTTTACCAATTATGTGGTTTTTTTTAATGCATGATTATCAACAAAAACGCGTATTGATGCTAATAAATCCTGAGCTTGATCCAAATGGGGCTGGTTATCATATTATTCAATCTAAAACAGCAATTGGATCGGGTGGTATATGGGGCAAAGGCTGGCTTGAAGGTACGCAATCGCAACTTGAATTTTTACCAGAGCGACACACGGATTTTATCTTTTCAGTTATAGCTGAAGAGTTTGGTTTTATTGGTTCGATTATTTTGTTAATTCTATTTTTATGCTTAATTGTGCGTGGACTTATTATTGCAGCTCAAGCACAAACAACATTTGGACGAATTTTATCGGGTGGACTAATTTTAGTATTTTTTATTTATGCATTTATTAATATTGGTATGGTCAGTGGAATCTTACCAGTAGTTGGTGTACCATTACCTCTAATAAGTTATGGTGGCTCATCTTTAGTCGTATTAATGGCAAGTTTTGGCATTATGATGTCTATTCACACACATCGATATATGTTGTCTAAAAATATTTAACGGAATTGAAATAAATGAAAAAGAAATTTAAATTATCTTTTGCTTTGTTTACGCTTGCAATTTGTTCATCAGCATCGGCTGAAATGGCTTTTCCTATCCCAGCTATTCCACAACTAGATGCTGAATCTTATATTTTAATCGATGCAAAATCAGGCGAAATTTTGGCACAATATAATGCTGAACAACAGCGTGACCCAGCTAGCCTAACCAAAATGATGACCAGTTATGTGGTTGGTCAAGCACTACGCTCAGGACGCATAAAAAATGATGATATGGTTGTAGTAAGTAAAGATGCATGGGCAACGGGCAACCCTGTTTTAAAAGGGTCATCATTGATGTTTTTAGAAGTGGGTAAAACAGTATCAGTATCTGATCTTAATAAAGGTATTATCATCCAATCTGGTAACGATGCTTGTATTGCAATGGCTGAACATGTTGCAGGAAGCCAAGGTGCATTTGTTAACCTAATGAATGATTATGCAAAAAAAATTGGACTAAACCATACCCATTTTGAAACCGTTCATGGGCTCGATGCGCCAGGGCAATACACAACAGCTAAAGACATGGCTTTTTTAGGGCAAGCATTGATTCGTGATTTACCAGAAGAATATTCTATTTATAAACAAAAAGAATTTACCTATACCCTATCAAAACCACAACTTAATCGAAATGGACTACTTTGGGATACCACATTAAACGTTGATGGAATTAAAACAGGACATACCAATGCTGCTGGCTATAACTTAGTTGCTTCAGCGGTTGATGGCAATACCCGTTTAATTTCAGCGGTACTAGGTGGACGAACCTTTAAAGGGCGTGAAGAAGAAAGTAAAAAACTATTAGTATGGGGATTCCGCTTTTTTGAAACTGCAAATCCTGTAAAAGCTGATACGCCATTAGCAACAGAAACGATTTGGTATGGTGATAAAAATAAAATTCAATTAGGTGCAACTAATGGCGCTTATATCACAGTACCAAAAGGTCGTGCGGCAGATGTGCAAGTTGAATATAAAATTGATGATTATATTTATGCTCCAATAACCAAAGGTACAGCCGTAGGTAAAATGCAGTTCCTATTAGATGGTAAAGTAATTAGTGAACAGCCACTTGTTGCTTTGCAAAATGTTGAAGAAACAGGATTTTTTGGTGGAATCTGGGATTGGATCTGCCTACAATGCCATAAATTATTTAGCTAGTTTCAATTATTACAGTTCTGTAAGTATCAGCTTACAGAACAACCTTACTTTTTAAAAATAAACATCTTCTAATATAAAAAACTGCCATAAAAAACCGTCAGGTAGACTATTGATTTTATTGAATTTTTATTAAAACGCTATATTTAACAAATAGTTGCTAATTAAATATACAATAAACACTTAATAAAACTAACTTATACATCATTACAATAATTAACTCCGCTAACAACAGTTAATATTACAAATAAAGCTAGCAATCTTATACTATTTATGGTATAAAACGCGCGCTACATTTCACATTATTTTTTTGCAAAAGTAATGATGGATAAAAGCATTAAATTTAATGATTAATTAACGTTATAACACACACATATCATTACACTTTTCCGGGGTGCCTTTTACTTTATGTATAGGTCGGTAAAAGCGGATATGTGGAGGCATAACCCCAACGTCAAAATGAGGAAATCATGACTACAGTATCAATGCGCGATATGTTACAAGCGGGTGTACACTTTGGACACCAAACTCGTTATTGGAACCCAAAAATGAAACCATTTATTTTTGGTGCACGCAATAAAGTTCATATTATCAATCTTGAAAAAACAGTACCACTGTTTAACGAAGCATTAGCTGAATTAAACAAGATTGCCGCTCGTAAAGGTAAAATTTTATTTGTTGGTACAAAACGTGCAGCTAGCGAAGCAATTAAACAAGCTGCTGAAAGCTGTGGACAATACTACGTTAATCACCGTTGGTTAGGTGGTATGTTGACTAACTGGAAAACAGTACGTCAATCAATCAAACGTCTAAAAGATTTAGAAACACAAGCTAGTGATGGTACATTCGATAAATTAACCAAAAAAGAAGCACTAATGCGTGCTCGTGAAATGGCTAAATTAGAAAATAGCTTGGGTGGAATTAAAAATATGGGTGGCTTACCTGATGTGATCTTTGTTATTGGTGCAGACCACGAACATATCGCTATCAAAGAAGCTAACAACTTAGGTATTCCAGTCATTGCTATTGTTGATACTAACTCAGATCCTGATGGTATTGATTACGTTGTTCCAGGTAATGATGATGCGATTCGTGCAATTCAATTATATGCAAATGCAGTTGCTGAAGCAGTACGTTCTGGTCGTGAACAAAACCAATCTCCAGTATCTGAAGAAAGCTTCGTAGAAGAAGCGCCAGCAGCAGAGTAATAAACTCAAATATTTTCAGGGTCGATAATAATATCGACCCATTCTAATGAAAATCATCACAATGGTTAAATAGAGGATTAAAAAATGGCTGAAGTTACCGCTTCTATGGTAAAAGAACTGCGCGAAAGAACTGGCGCAGGTATGATGGAATGTAAAAAAGCATTAGTTGAAGCAAACGGTGATATCGAACTTGCAATTGACAACATGCGTAAATCAGGTCAAGCAAAAGCAGCTAAAAAAGCAGGTCGTGTTGCGGCTGAAGGTGTTATTATTTCTAAAATCTCTGCGGATAAAAAATTTGGCGTAATATTAGAAGTAAACTGCGAAACAGACTTTGTTGCTAAAGATGCAGGATTCTTAGCATTTAGTGATAAAGTTGCAGAGGCGGCATTAACAGAACGCATTAGCGATATTGCTGCACTACAAGCTAAATTTGAAGAAGAGCGCACAGCTTTAGTTGCTAAAATTGGTGAAAACATCGGTATTCGTCGTGTTGCTGAAATTGCTGGTGACGTAGTAGGTAGTTACCAACACGGTGCTCGTATTGGTGTATTAGTTGCTGCAAACGGTGCTGACGATGAATTAGTTAAACACATCGCAATGCACATTGCTGCAAGCAAACCAGAGTACGTTGATCCAAGTGACGTACCTGCTGATGTAGTTGAACATGAACGTAACATTCAAATTGATATCGCAATGCAATCAGGTAAACCACGTGAAATCGCTGAAAAAATGGTTGAAGGCCGTATGCGTAAATTCACTGGTGAAGTATCACTAACTGGTCAACCATTTGTAATGGAACCTTCAAAAACTGTTGGCGACTTATTAAAAGAAAAGAGCGCAGCAGTTACTTCATTCATTCGTTTTGAAGTGGGTGAAGGTATTGAAAAAGTCGAAGTTGACTTCGCAGCAGAAGTTGCAGCAATATCAAAACAATCTTAATTGTTTTATAAAACCGCCGTTAAGGCGGTTTTGTTTATCTACAAAATATTTTAAAATTACTGCTAGATAGGAGCCCTAGCTCCTTATTTTATTAAATAACGAAACAGTGAGACATCATATGGTAACCCCTTTTTATAAACGTATTCTTCTTAAACTCAGTGGTGAAGCACTACAAGGTGACGAAGGTTTTGGTATTGATGCAACCGTTCTTGATCGTATGGCTCAAGAAATAAAAGAGCTTATTGAAATGAATGTTGAAGTTGCTGTTGTTATTGGGGGTGGTAATCTATTTCGTGGCGCAGGGCTTGCTAAAGCGGGAATGAACCGAGTAGTTGGTGATCACATGGGCATGCTTGCAACTGTCATGAATGGACTTGCGATGCGAGATGCATTGCACCGAATAGAAGTAAACGCTCGCCTAATGTCAGCCATTCCATTAAATGGCGTGTGCGATGACTATCGTTGGACTGAAGCAATTAGCTTGCTTCGTCATGGTAAAGTCGTTATCCTTTCTGCTGGAACTGGTAATCCTTTTTTCACAACCGATTCAGCAGCATGCTTACGGGGTATTGAAATTGGTGCAGATGTTGTCTTAAAAGCGACCAAAGTAGATGGTGTTTACTCTGCCGATCCTGTTAAAGATCCAACAGCAACACTTTATAAAACACTAAGCTATGAAAAAGTGCTTACAGATGAGCTTAAAGTAATGGATTTAGCGGCATTCACATTAGCAAGGGATCATAATTTACCAATTTGTGTCTTTAATATGAATAAACCTGGAGCGTTGCGTCGTGTTATATTAGGTGAACAAGAAGGGACATTAATTAATAACAAAGCAACAGTAACCAGTTAATTATCTTTATTTTAAATAAGGCTTTTATTATGTTAAACGAGATTCAAAAAGAAGCGCAAACGCGCATGGAAAAAAGTATTGATGCGTTTCAAAATCATATTTCTAAAGTAAGAACGGGTCGCGCATCACCAAGCTTATTAGATGGTATTATGGTTGAATATTATGGTAGTCCAACGCCATTACGCCAACTAGCTAACATCGTTGCTGAAGATGCAAGAACGCTAGCGATTACTGTATTTGACAAATCACTTACGCCACTAATTGAAAAAGCAATCTTAACATCAGATTTAGGACTTAACCCAGCATCAGCAGGTACCGTTATTCGCGTTCCATTACCGCCACTAACCGAAGAACGCCGTCGAGACTTAACCAAAATTGTCCGTAACGAAGCAGAACAAGGTCGAGTATCGATCCGTAATATTCGCCGTGATGCCAACGACCAAATCAAAGCATTACTAAAAGATAAAGAAATATCTGAAGATGATGAACGTAAAGCACAAGATTTAATCCAAAAAGCGACAGATGCCGCAATTAAAAAATTAGATACAGTGCTTGCCGATAAAGAAAAGGAACTAATGGAATTCTAATTTTTATCTTCTTTTTCCTCTTTTCTTCCAAACGCTCTGTTTTATAAAGCAGAGTGTTTTTCCTTGATTTTAAAAATCGGTCAGTAAATGAATTGATTTTATTTATGTTTTTTGAATCCAATTTTTACCAAAAACATCCCACCATCCCCAACATCCCCAACATCCGCCGTTACCCCACCACGAACAATTATTTACAATAAATTAACAAAAAGCTAGCCAACAAATTTTTAAATGGTTATACTTTCATCGCTATAGGAAAACAGGCTTATTAAATAAGCAAATAATTATAAAAATTTAAATAAAACAAATAATTACTTGACAGGTGAACCATAATGCATTATCATTTTAGGCACAAGGCACAAGCAAACCTATGTCTTAAGTT